>NZ_JBHVRR010000003.1:0-218112 GCF_042885635.1 Streptomyces sp. NPDC058045
GGGGGGTGGGCGGGGGGGGGGGGGGCGGGGCGGGGGCCATTTTCCCGCCGCCGGGCCACCGCCCGAACGCAACAGCCCGCCACTGGCCGGAGGTTGCCCTGACTCGCCGTCGAAGTCCGTGGATTGCATCTTCCTGCACCTCCCCTTGCCCGGGGCACACCGCTCGGCTGGTATTGGACTCGTCTTTTCGAACAGTTCGGCACCAGTTCGCGTGGGGCCGGGTGGAGCGCCGATCGTGCTCTGCCGGCCAGACAGGGGGAGTGATGCACGAGCGTGAATTCCGTGCCTTTGTGTCCGTGGCCGAGATCGGCCGGATGGACCAGGCGGCCAGAGTGCTCGGCTATTCCCAGCCCGCGGTCAGCTACCAGATCAAATGTCTGGAGCAGGTGCTGGGGATCAAGCTGTTCACCCGGGATTCCACCGGTGCGAGACTCACCAGAGAAGGCCGGATGATACTGCCCTCGGCACGGGCCGTGCTCTCGCTGATCGACAGTATGAAAGACGTCTGCACACCGACCTGAACGGCGGGCGGCGCGCAGGCCGGGCGAAGGTCTCGCGCCCCGCAAGTGCGTTACTCCAGCAGGCCGTTGCTCCACACCCAGGCGGCGATGCCGACCCGGTTCCGGGCGTCCAGCTTCCGCTGGACGTTGGCGATATGGGTCTTGGCGGTACCCGCGGAGATGAACAGCTCCGTACCGATCTCCGCGTTGGTCAGCCCCTTGGCGACCAGCCGCGCGATCTCCGTCTCCCGCTCCGTCAGGGCCTCCGCGGGCTGGATCGGGCGCGGGCGGGCGGCGGCCCGGGTGTGCCGTAGCAGACTCACCGTCAGCGAGGGGCTGATGAGGGTGTCACCGGCCATCGCGGCCCGTACCGCCTCCACCAGGAGCGTCGGGCCGGAGCGCTTCAGCAGGAAGCCGCAGGCGCCGTGGTGCAGCGCGGTCTGCACATACTCGTCCAGCCCGAAGGTGGTCACCACCACCACCCGCACCGGGTCCCCCACCTCGGGGCCGGCGAGCCGCCGGGTCACCTCCAGGCCGTCCAGGCGGGGCATCCGGATGTCGGCGAGCAGCACATCCGGTTTCAGCGCCCGGGCCAGTTCCACGGCCTGGAGGCCGTCGGACGCCTCGCCCACGACCTCCATGTCCGGCTGGGAGTCCAGAATCAGGCGGAAGCCGATGCGCACGGACTCCTGGTCGTCTGCGAGAAGAATACGAATCGTCACGCGCAGCACGGTAGTTGGGTGATCCACACCCCGGCCACCGGTACCCCGTATTCAAAGATTCACTGCGGACTTCGGTACGTATTCCGGTGCTGGCAGCATCGGCGCGGGCACTGTGCCGCCGCGGTGCGCCGCGTCCCCCTTTTCCCTCGCGTGATGCGCGAATTTCCAGCTTTGGAGTGGTGACTGAGCATGGCTCGCACCAAGAAACTCGGATGGGTCGCCGCCTCCGGCGCCGCGGCCCTGACCTGCACCCTGATGGGGATCCTCGCCCCGGACACGGCGAACGCCTCTTCGGCCGACGCGACCCGCCTGCCGAGACCGGCCGCCCCCGCCGGCACCCCCAACACCGCCGTCTGGCCCGGCGGCCGCTTCACCTCCGGCGGTGGCGGTGGCTCCGGCACGGCCCCCGCGACGGCCGGCCCCGCCGACGGCAGGACCCTGACCGGGGTACGGCCGAAGCTGTCGGCGGCCCGCCAAAAGGGCGCGGTGGCCTACGAGTTCGTCCTCTCCACCGGGGCGAGCCCGCGCAGCGGCCAGCTCACCTCCTCCGGCTGGGTCGGCGGCCCGAGCTGGCAGGTGCCCGCCGGACTGCTCAAGAACGGCGGGCACTACACCTGGACGGTGCGCACCAAGGACCGCTCCGGCCGGGTCAGCCGGGACGCCGCGGCCCGCTCCTTCACCGTCGCCCAGCCCCTGGGAGCGCAGGAGGACGGCAGCCCCACCGCGACGGACACCCTGGGCCCGGTGACCGTCGGCCTCGCCACCGGCGATGTCTCCGCCTCCGTCAACACCGCGCAGGTCCCCACCGGCGCGGGAATGCTGGGCGCCACCTTCCGCTACGACTCGCAGGCCGCGGGCACCACGGCCGGGCTGACCGGTTCCTACTACGCGGGGGACTCGGCCACCGGTATCGGCGCCCAGGAGAAGCCCGCCGCCCGGCGCACCGACGCCCGCGTCGACTTCGACTGGGGCCGCGCGGCGCCGTACCCGAAGGCCGGGGCGGGGGCCGCGTTCCGGGCGGCGTGGACCGGCCGGTTCACCGTGCCCGCCGACGGGGTCTACCGCTTCGGCGGCAGCCATGACGGCGGGCTGCGGGTGCTGGTCGACGGCCGTCCGGTGCTGGACGACTGGAAGGGCGCCAAGGCGGGCGACCGCCCGGCGTACGGCAGCGGGGTGCGGCTGAGGGCCGGGGGGACCCACCGCATCACCGTGCAGTACCGCCACCCCGGCGGGGCGGACGGCGGCCGGATCGCCCTGTGGGCCGCCGACGCCCGGCACTCCGCGCCCGTCCCGGCCTCCTGGCTCCAGCCCTCCGGCGCGGTACTCCCGCCCGGCTGGACCGTCACCCCGGACCCGACCGGAGCGGCCGCCGAATCGGCCGCCAACTCCCCGGCCGCACAAGCCAGTTCGGCGGTCCAGCAGGACGCCTCCGCCGCCGCTCCGGCCGGCGGGGACACCTCCGCGGCGGCCGGTACGACGGCCCCCGGCACGACCGTGAAGGCCGGGCAGGGGCGGGCCGGGGCCGATACCGGGAAGACCGCCAAGTCCGGTGCCGGTGCGGCCGGTTCGGCGACTCCCGAAGGGCAGCAGGCCGGTATCGCCGCCGCCGAGGACACCGGCGCCGGGTTCGTCTACGCCGGTGACAAGGCCTGCGCCGACGACGCGGCACCCGCGGGCTATGTCTGCGCCGTGCGGGTGCCGGGCGCCGGGACCACCCAGCTCTACTACCGCGGCGGCAAACTGGTCCGCTTCGTCAACCCGGGCGGTGAGACCACCGACTTCGGCTTCGCCGCCGACCACCGGCTCACCACCGTGCGGCCCCCGCTGGTGATGGACTGGATCGCCGCGGGCGAGGGCCGCGACACCGAGGCCGCCCGGTACGCCATCGGCTACCGCGGCGACAGCGCCGCCGCCGCCCGGGTCACCGGCCCCGACCCCGCCGGCACCGACGCCGCCTCCTCCCTGCGTCCCCGCCACGACTTCGTACCCGCCGAGGGCGGGACGCAGGTGCGCGTCGCCGGTGCCACCGGGACCCGTACGGTCACCTTCGACGGCGCCGGGCGCACCGCCACCGACACCGACGGCACCGGCCGCACCACCCGCTACACCTGGACCGAGGACGGCCGCCTCCGCACCTCGGCGGACCCGGCCGGCCGGCTCACCACCACCGTGTACAACGAGGCCGGAATGCCGGCCGGCACCTACGGCCCCGGCCCGGCCGCCTGCTTCGGCAGCGACCTGCGCCCGGTCCACCCCGCCCCCGAGGGCTGCGAGCGCGTCCCCGCCCAGACCACCGAGTACGGAGCGGCCGGCCTGACCACGGTACGGGCCGACTCCGACGGTGTCCCCGCGCTGACCACCCGGCTCCAGCTCAGCGAACTCGGCCTGCCCGCCGCCTCGGTGACCGACCCCGGCGGCCTCGCCCTCACCACGGCCTACGGCTACGACGAGGCGGGCCGCCCCACCAGCGAGACCAGCCCGGGGGGCGCCCGCAAGACCTTCGCCTACTACGGGGCCGAGGAGAGCGCCGACAACCCCTGCACCCGGGAGAAGGACCCGGCGCCCCAACTCGGCCTGCCCAAGTCGGTCGCGCTGCCCGCCGGCGCGGACGGCTCCGCCCGGGTGGAGAAGTTCGTCTACTCGCGGCGCGGATACCCCGTCGCCGTCAACTTCGGTGGCTCCGACTGGACTTGCACCCGGTACGACGACCGCGGCACCGTCACCGAGATGTCCATGCCGGGCAACGCCAACCTGCCCGGCTGGACCGTGAAGTACGACAGCGCCTACCACGGTGATCCGCTGACCGTGCGGGCCACCCACCCCGACCACACCCTGACCCGCACCGTCGACCTGCTCGGCCGCCCGGTGCGCTTCACCGACGCCCTGGGCGTCACCACCACCACCGGCTACGACCAGGCGGGCCGGGCCGTACGGGAGCACGTCGCCCCGCCCACCGGCTCGGGCGCCGCACAGGTCCGGCACACCCGCTACGACGCCGCCGACCGTGTCCAGCGGACCGACCTCGACGGCCGCACCCTCGCCACCGCCGGATACGACACCGCGGGCACCCTGAAGGACGTGCGCTACGGCAACGGCACCCGTCTCGACATCCGGCGCGACCCGGCGGGCCGGATCACCGCCAGGGACTGGACCCTCGCCGACGGCAGCAAGCAGTCCACCCGCGTCACCCGCTCCCGGTCCGGAACCGTCGTGGACGAGTCCACCGCGGGCAAGGACCCCCGCCCGGACGGGCCCAACTACCGCTACGACGCGGCCGGCCGACTGGTCCGCGCCCACCTCACCGGGCACGACTACACCCGCGACTTCACCGGCAAGCAGGCGGGCTGCCCCGGCGGCACCCGCCCCGAGGCCGGAGCCGACGGCAACGTGGTCCGCCTCACCGACCGCACCCCCGAGGGCACCGCGGTCACCGGCTACTGCTACGACACCGCCGACCGGCTGCTCGCCACCACCGGCGACCACCCCGTCACCGGCACCACCTACGGGCTCAACGGCCACCTCACCGGCTACCGCGTCGACGGCCGCCAGGAGACCCAGCACCCCGACGCCGTCGAGCGCTACCTCGGCGCCTCCGTGAGCGGGCCCGGCGCCGCCGACGTCCGCTACACCAAGGACGTCGTCGACCACCTGACGGGCCGCACCGCCAAGACGGTCCACGGCACCGAGGAACTCCGGTACGGGCACACCGATATGAACGACCCGGCCCCCGACCTCGTCCTCGACGGCGGCAAGCGGCCGCTGGCCCGGGTGCTGGGCCTGCCCGGCGGAGTCGTCCTCACCCTCGACGCCCACCGCTCCGGCGCCGCCGCCACCACCTGGAGCCATCCCACGGTCCGCGGCGACATCTTCCTCGTCACCGGCGACGACGGCCGCCGCCGGGGCGACCAGTACCAGTACGGCCTCTACGGCGAGCCGCTGCGCGCCGACGGCACCGTCGACCCGCAGCACCTGCCCGACAACCTGCCCGGCGCCTACGACTACGGCTGGCTCGGCCGGTACCAGGTGGGCACCGAACACCAGGGCGCCCTGCTCTCCACCGTGCTCGACACCCGCGTACTGAACCCGACCCTGGGGCGGTTCTCCGCACCGGTGTCCTCGGGCCCCTTCCTCAACCCCTACGAGTACGCGGCCGGCGACCCGGTCAACCACACCAGCATCAACGGCTACTCCCTGGAAGCGGAGACGGAATGAACACCACCCCCTTCACCGGCGCCGACACCGAGCTGGCCGAACTCGACGGCACCCACCTGCTGCGCGTCACCCCCGAAGGAGGCGACCACCGCGCCTGGTTCACGGCCAACGCCGAAGCGCTCCGGGCGGCGATGTACGAGCACGCCGCCGTGATGGTGAAGGCGAGCGGGCTCACCGAGGACGCCCAACTCGCCCAGATCGCCGAGACGGTGGGCGGCCGGACCCTGGAGTACAACGAGCGGTCCACCCCGCGCAGCCGCGTCACCGGCAAGGTGTACACGTCCACCGAGTACCCCAAGGACCAGAGCATCCCCCAGCACAACGAGAGCGCCTACTCCCGCAACTGGCCGCACAACGTCTTCTTCTACTGCGCGCTCGCCGCGGCCACCGGCGGAGAGACACCCGTCGCGGACAGCGCCGCCGTACTCGAAGCGCTCCCGGCCCAACTGGTGCGCCGCTTCGAGGAGAAGGGCGTGCTGTACACCCGCACCTACCGCACCGGGATGGGCCTGTCCTGGCAGGAGGGCTTCCAGAGCGACGACAAGGGCTATGTGGAGAGCTACTGCGCCGACCAGGACATCGAAACCGAGTGGGACGGCGATGTGCTGCGCACCCGGCAGCGCCGGCCCGCCGTCCTGGCGCACCCGGTGACCGGCCGCAGGGTGTGGTTCAACCAGGCCCACCTCTTCCATGTGGCGGCGCTGCCCGAGGCGGTACGCGAGGGCCTGCTGGAGATCTGCGGGGAGGACGGGCTGCCGCGCAACGCCTACTACGGCGACGGCACCCCCATCACCGCCGACGAGATCGCCACCGTGCTCGGCGTCTACGAGGAGCGGACCCTCGCCGAGCCGTGGCGCACCGGGGACCTGCTGATGATCGACAACCTCCTCACCTCGCACGGCCGCCGCCCCTTCACCGGCGACCGCAAGGTCGTGGTGGCCATGACCCGGCGCGAGGCGGCATGACCACCGAGACACCCGCCCCCGCCGCCGCCCCCGCCGCGCCGCCCGCGGCCGACCTCACCGATCCGGGTACCTTCCTCGACAGCCGGGAGCGGCTCTTCGAGCTGTGGCACGGGTTCCGCACCCGCAGCCCCGTCCACTGGCACCCCGTGCGGGACCGGGCGGTGCCCGGCTTCTGGGTGCTGTCCCGCTACCGGGACGTGATGGAGGTGTACCGCGACAACAAGCGGTTCACCTCCGAGCGGGGCAATGTACTCGCCACCCTCCTGGCGGGCGGCGACTCGGCCGCCGGGCGGATGCTGGCCGTCACCGACGGCCGCCGCCACCGGGAACTGCGCAACGTGCTGCTGAAGGCGTTCGCACCGCGGGTACTGGAACCCGTGGTCGAGGGAGTGCGGCAGCGGGCCGACCGGCTGGTGCGGGCCGCGGTCGAGCGGGGCGGCTGCGACTTCGCACAGGATGTGGCCGAGCACATCCCGATGGCCACCGTCGCCGACCTCCTCGGGGTGCCCGCCGCCGACCGGGACTATCTGCTGTCCCTCACCAAGCAGGCACTCAGCTCCGAGGAGGAGGGCCAGTCCGAGGAGGAGTCCCTCGTCGCCCGCAACGAACTCCTGCTGTACTTCTCCGACTTGGCGGAGGACCGCCGCGACGACCCCCGGGACGACGTGGTGAGCGTGCTCGCCGCGGCCACCATCGACGGCGAGCCGCTCACCGGGCAGGAGATCGTCCTCAACTGCTACAGCGTCATCATCGGCGGCGACGAGACCAGCCGGCTCTCCATGATCGGGGCGATGGACGAACTGATCCGCCACCCCGGGCAGTGGCGGCGCCTGAAGTCCGGTGAGGTGACGGTGGAGAGCGCCGTCGAGGAGGTACTGCGCTGGGTCACCCCCGCCATGCACTTCGGCCGCCGCGCCCTGACCGACGTGGAGATCGGCGGGAGCACCATCCGGGCCGGTGACGTCGTCACCCTGTGGAACACCTCGGCCAACCACGATGAGGAGGTGTTCACCGCCCCGGAGGTCTTCGACCTGGGCCGCACCCCCAACAAACATGTCTCCTTCGGCTACGGGCCGCACTTCTGCCTCGGCTCCTATCTGGGGCGGGCGGAGATCAGCAGCCTGCTGACCGCGCTGCGCACCCATGTCGCCGAGGCGGAGTCGACCTCCCCGGGCCGGCCCATCCACTCCAACTTCCTGCACGGATACAGCTCCCTGCCCGTTACCCTGCGCCCGGAACGCCGGCCGGCATAAGCCCCCGGCGCACCTTCCCGCGCGCCTTCTCGTACCGAGCGCCCCGTCCGTCCGGACGGGGCGCTCGCGCGTTCCGTGTAAAGACCGATGAGCATTCTTCGATATGGCCCCGTGAGCGCATCGAAGTTTTCCATGAGTCCCATGGCGGACGGGAATTGATTCGTAGTGTGGGCCGCGTCGTCGTCAACGCCCCCTGCCCGGCGGGCGTTTTCCGGGTATTGACGCGCCTAGCCAATCGGAGTGGGTAAATGGCCGATCAGAATGGACTCCAACTGCCGCTGACGGCCGCTCAGTACGGAATGTGGCTGGCCCAGCAGGTGAATCCGGAAAACCCGATGTACAGCATCTCCGAGTGCGTGGAGATATCGGGTCCCCTCGACACCGCGCTCTTCGACCGGGCCCTGCGCCGCACCGTGGACGACGCGGAGGCACTGCGGGTACGGCTGCACCACTCACCCGCCGGCCCGGTGCAGTCCGTGGTGGACGACCTCGACTGGCGGCTGCACACCGTCGACGTCAGCACCGCCCCCGACCCGGCCGCGGCCGCCGAGGAGTGGATGCTGGAGCGGGTGCGCACCCCGGTCGACCCGGCGGAGGGGCCGCTGTTCACCTTCGGGCTGCTCACCCTGGCCGAGGACCGGCACAGTTGGTTCAGCCGGGTGCACCACATCCTGGTCGACGGCTACAGCTGGTCCCTGATCGTCTCCCGGGTCGCCGCCGTCTACACCGCGCTGGCGGCCGGACGGGAACCGGAACCGTCCGGCTTCGGCCGGCTGCGCGACCTGGTCGACCTGGACACCGCCTACCGGGCCTCACCTCAGTCCACCGCCGACGCGGACCACTGGCGCCAGCACCTCGACTCGCTCGCCGCACCTGTGGGACTGGCCGGGCCGCCCCGGGGCGTCCCCACCGACCACGTCCGGCGCGCCGGGGAGGTCACCCCGGAGCGCGCCGAGGCACTGCGCACGCTCGCCCGGGAGACCGGGTCGAGCTGGCCCGCCGTGGTGGTCGCCGGGATCGCCGCCTATCTGGGGCGGCTCACCGGCGCCGACGACCTCGTCCTCGGACTCGCCGCCGCGGCCCGCCCCACCGCCGCCGCCCGCCGCACCCCCGGCATGGTGTCCAACGCCCTCCCGCTGCGCATCCGCACCGGCCCCGGCACCACCGTGGCCGGCCTGGTGCGCTCGGTCGGCGACGAGATCCACCAGGCCCTGCGCCACCAGCGGTACCGCTATGAGTCCATCCACCGCGACCTCGGCATGGTCGGCGCCCGCAAACGGCTCTGGGGCCCCGAGGTCAACCTCCTGATGTACGGCGGGCAACTCGCCTTCGCCGGGCACCCGGCGACCGTACGCGGCTTCTCCATCGGCCCCGAGGAGGACCTGTCGCTGGTGGTGGACAACCGCGCCCCCGGCGCGGGATTCCTCATCGACCTGCACGGCAACGCCGACCTCTACACCGAGGAGTCCCTCACCGGGCACGCCGAGGCGCTCGCCGCCTTCCTCGACGCCCTCGCCGCGGCCGGTCCCGGCACCCCCCTGGACGCCGTCCCGCTCACCGCCCCGCCCGGCTGGCGGCCCCCGGAGCGGGACACCCCCACCCCGGACCCGGAACCGCGGCGCGCCGCCTACCGGGCACCGGGCACCGAGCGGGAACGGACCCTGGGCGGGCTGGTCGCCGAGGTGCTCAAGGTGCCCGGTGTCGGGATGGACGACAACTTCTTCGAACTCGGCGGCCACTCCCTCACCGCGATCCGCCTCCTCAGCCGCATCCGGGAGGAGTTCGGCGCCGAACTCCCCATCCGCACCGTCTTCGAGGCGCCGACGGTCACCGCGCTCGCCGCCCGGCTCGACACCCCGGGCGACCGGCACCGCCCCCTGGAACCCGCCGCCCACCGCCCCGGGGAACTGCCGCTCTCCCTCACCCAGCACGGGCTCTGGCTGGTCAACCGGGTCCAGGGACCGAGCGGCGCCTACAACATGGGCCTGGCGCTCCGGCTCACCGGCCGCCTGGACCGGCCCGCGCTCGCCACCGCCCTCCGCGATGTCCTCGCCCGCCACGAGAGTCTGCGCACCGTCTTCCCGGAGAGCGACGGGCGGCCCCGGCAGCAGATCCTGACCCCCGAGGAGGCCGCCGCCCGCGCCGTACTCACCGAGCGGGCCGCCGACGAGGCGGGCCTGGCCGCCACCGTCGCCGGGGTCGTCGCCGAGGGCTTTGACCTCACCACCCAACTCGCCGTCCGCCCAAGGCTGTTGGTGCTCGGTGAAGAGGACCACGTCCTGCTGCTGGTGCTCCACCACATCGTGGCCGACGGGCTGTCACTGGCACCCCTGGCCCGCGACCTCGGCCACGCCTACACCGCCCGCACCGCGGGCCGGGCACCCGACTTCGCCCCGCTGCCCGTCCAGTACGCCGACTACACCCTCTGGCAGCAGTCCGAATTCGGCGACCAGGACGACGCGGACAGCCGGCTGGGCCGCCAACTCGCCTACTGGAAGGAGGCGTTGGCGGGTGCGCCGGAGGAACTCGACCTGCCCTCGGACCGGCCCCGCCCGGCCGAGCCGGACAACCGCGGCGACATCGTCCGCTTCGAGATCGCACCGGACCTGCACCGGCGGCTGACCGAACTCGGCCGCACCCAACGGGCCAGCCTGTTCATGGTGCTCCAAAGCGCGGTCGCCGTACTGCTGAGCCGGCTCGGCGCCGGGGAGGACATCCCCCTCGGCAGCGCCGTCGCCGGACGCGGTGACGCCCGGCTGGACGACCTGGTCGGCTGCTTCGTCAACACGGTGGTCTTCCGCAACGATGTCTCCGGCAGCCCCACCGTCGCCGAACTCCTGCGGCGCGGCCGGGAGATGGCGCTGTCCGCGCAGGCCCACCAGGACCTGCCGTTCGAGCAGGTCGTGGAGGCCCTCAACCCCGACCGCTCACTCTCCCGGAACCCGCTGTTCCAGGTGATGATGGACGTACAGAAGCCGGCCGAGTCGACCCTGGAGCTGCCCGGACTGGTCACCGCGCCGCAGCAGGTCGACCCCGGGGTCACCAAGATGGACCTGCTGTTCGGCTTCGACGAGCGGCTCACCGGCCAGGACGCACCGGACGGCATCGGTGGGCGGCTGGAGTACAGCACCGCCCTCTTCGACCGGTCAACCGCCGAGGCGATGAGCGTCCGGCTGCTGCGGGTGCTGGAGGCGTTCGCGGCCGACCCCGAGTGCCGAGTCGACGGCATCGACCTGCTCTCCGCGGACGAACGCCGCACCCTGCTGGACGACTTCGGCACCGCCCCCGCCGCCCCGCCCCGGGCCCTGCTGCCCGCCCTCTTCGAGGAGCAGGCCGCCCGCACCCCGCACGCCGAGGCACTCCGGGACGGCGACCGCGTCCTCAGCTACGGCCAACTCGACACCCTGGCCAACCGGTTGGCGCACGCCCTGATCGATGCGGGCGCGGGCCCCGAGCAGCGGGTCGCGGTCCTGCTGCCGCGCTCCGCCGACCTGGTGGTCGCCCTGCTCGCCGTCGCCAAGTCCGGCGCCGCCTATGTGCCCGTCGACCCCGAGTACCCCGCGGAGCGGATCGCGTACATGCTCGACGACGCGGCGCCCGCACTGGTCGTCGCCGGGGCGGGCACCCGGGCGGCCGTACCGGCGGGCCTCCCCGTACTGGACCCCGCCGCGGAGCATCCGGGACCCGGCACCGCGCCCACCGACGCCGACCGTGTCCAGCCGCTGACCGGGGACCACCCCGCCTATGTCATCTACACCTCCGGCTCCACCGGCCGCCCCAAGGGCGTGGTGGTGGAGCACCGCTCGCTCGCGGGCTACCTCCAGGACGCCCGCACCTACTACCCGAGCGTCGCCGGCGGCACGCTCCTGCACTCCCCGGTCTCCTTCGACCTCACCGTGACCTCGCTGTACGCCCCGCTGATCAGCGGCGGCGCGGTCCGCGTCACCGCCCTGGACGGCCCCGCCACCGGCGCACCGCGGCCCGCCTTCCTCAAGGCGACCCCCGCCCATCTGGCGCTCCTCGGCGTCCTGCCCGAGGAGTTCAGCCCCACCGGTGAACTGGTCGTCGGCGGCGAGATGCTGCTGGGTGAGGCCGTGGCCGAACTCCGCCGCCACCGCCCCGGCGTCGCCGTCGTCAACGAGTACGGCCCCACCGAGGCCACCGTCGGCTGTGTGCGGTACCGGCTGGAGCCCAAAGACGCGGTGCCCGGCGGCCCGGTGCCCATCGGCCGGCCCATGCCGGACACCTCCGTCCGCGTCCTGGACCGGGCGCTCCACCCGGTACCGCCCGGGGTGCCCGGCGAGATCTACCTCGGCGGCGGCCGGCTCGCTCGCGGCTACCTCGGCCGCCCCGCCCTCACCGCCGCACGCTTCACCGCCGACCCGTACGGCCCCGCCGGTGCCCGGATGTACCGCACCGGGGACCTCGGACGGTGGCGCCGCGACGGGCAGTTGGAGTATCTGGGGCGGGTCGACGACCAGGTCAAGCTGAACGGGTTCCGGATCGAACCCGGCGAGATCGAGGCGGTCCTCGCCCGGCACCCGGGGGTGGCGCACGCCGCGGCCGCGGTCCGCGAGGACGTCCCCGGCCACCGCAGACTGGTCGGCTACGCGGTCCCCGCACCCGGCGCCCGCCCCACCCCCGACGAGGTCCTCGCCCGCACCGCCGCCCGACTCCCCGCCCATATGGTGCCGTCCGCCGTGGTGCTCCTCGACGCGCTGCCGCTCACCCCGAACGGCAAGCTGGACCGGGGGGCGCTGCCCGCACCGGAGTTCGCCGCCCAGGCCGAGGCCCGCTCGCCGAGCACCCCGACCGAGGAGACCGTCGCGGCACTCTTCGCCGAGGTACTCGGGCGGGACGCGGTGGGTCTGGACGACAGCTTCTTCGAGCTGGGCGGCGACAGCATCGTCTCCATCCAGCTCGTCGCCCGCGCCCGCCGCAGAGGGCTGGCCCTCTCACCCAAGGACGTCTTCGAGCTGAAGACGGTCGCCGCCCTGGCCGCCCACCTCACCGAGACCGCCCCCGCCGACCGGGCCGACGACACCCCGGGCTCCGGCCCGCTGTCCCCGACCCCGGTGATGCGCTGGCTGGAGGAACGCGGCGGCCCCGCCGACGGCTTCCACCAGTCGGTCCTCCTGCTCGCCCCGCCCGCCCTCGGCGTCCCCCCGCTCACCGGCGCACTCCAGGCGGTACTCGACCGCCATGACGCCCTCCGCACCCGACTCAACCGCCCCGTCGACGGAGGCCGCTGGACCTACGAGATCCCCCCGCCCGGCGCCGTCGAAGCGGGTGGACTGGTGCACCGGGTGGACATCGCCGGAGCGGACGGCGACACCCTGCACACCGTCCTCGACCGGGAGGCCCGCGCGGCCTGGAACCGCCTCGACCCGGCGGCCGGGACCATGGTCCAACTGGTCTGGTTCGACGCGGGACTTGAGGCTCCCGGGCGGCTGCTGTTCGCCGCGCACCACCTCGTCGTGGACGGTGTCTCCTGGGGCGTGCTGCTGCCCGATCTGCGGTCCGCGTGGGAGGCGGTGACCGCCGGGAAGGAACCCTCGCTCGCCCCCGTCGGCACCCCGCTGCGCCGCTGGACACGACTCCTCCAGGAGCAGGCCGCCGGGCGTACCGGAGAGGAGCAGCTCTGGGCGCACATCCTCCGCGAACCCGCCCCCGCGCTCACCGAACGCCGCCCGGACCCGGCCCAGGACACCGCCTTCGCCGCCCGGCACCTCACCAGGGTGCTGTCCGCCGAGGACACCGAGGCCCTGGTGCGGCGGGCCCCCGCGGCGCTGAACGCGGGCGTCCACGAGGTGCTGCTGACCGCGCTCGCCGTCGCCGCCGACCACTGGCGCACCCCCAGACACCTCGCCGGTGGCAGCGGCCTGCGCGTCGATGTGGAGGGCCACGGGCGGCAGGAGATCGCCGAAGGGCTCGACCTTTCCCGCACCGTGGGCTGGTTCACCACCCTGCGCCCCGCCCGCCTCGACCCCCGGGTCACCGACTGGGACGGGCTGTGGGAGGGCGGCCCGGCCGCCGGTCAGGCCCTGCGCACCGTCAAGGAGGAACTGCGCGCGGTGCCCGAAGAGGGCCTCGGATACGGCCTGTTGAGGTATCTCGGCACCGAATCCCCGCTCGCCGCCCTGGCCGAGGCGCCGGTGCTCTTCAACTACCTGGGCCGCGCCCCCGGTTCGGGCGGCGGCCCGTGGGACACCGCGCCCGAGAGCGACGTGGTGCTCGCCGAGGGCGCCGACCTGCCGCTGTCCCACCTGCTGGAGATCAACGCCCTGGTGCGGGACCACCCCGAGGGGCCGCGCCTCACCGCCCGACTGACGTTTCCGGGACGGCTCCTTCCGGAACCCGAGGTCCGCGAGTTCGCGGACACCTGGTACCGCGCCGTCCGCGCACTGCTCCACCACGCCGAGCGCCCGGACTCCGGCGGCCGCACCCCCTCCGACCTGGCGCTGGTGGAGCTTTCCCAAGACGAGATCGACGGCCTTGAAGCCGAGTGGAGGACGCTGCAATGACGAAGTCGGGTCCCGAGGACATCCTTCCGTTGTCCCCGCTCCAGGAGGGGCTGCTCTTCCACGCCTTGTACGACGAGGCCGGCGACGATGTGTACACCGTGCAGGTCGTCCTCGACCTCGGCGGCGGCCTGGACACCGCGGCGCTCAGATCGGCCGCCCAGGCCCTGCTGGACCGCCACGCCAACCTCCGGGTGGGCTTTCTGCACCCCAGGCAGAGCCGCCCCGTCCAGGTGGTGGCCCCGCACGTCGAGGTGCCCTGGGCCGAGACCGACCTGCGGACACCGGGCGGGCGGGACGCGCCGGGCACCGCGGACCGGTTGGCCGCGCTCCAGGCCGAGGAGAAGGCCCATGACTTTGACCTCGCCCGGCCGCCGCTGATGCGCTACCGGCTGGTGCGGCTCGCCGACGACGCGTACCGGCTGCTGATCACCTTCCACCACATCCTGCTGGACGGCTGGTCGACCTCGGTGCTGCTCGGTGAACTGCTCCAGGTGTACTCGGCCGGGGGAGACACCTCCGGGCTGCCGCCGGTCACCCCGTTCCGCGAGCATCTGGCGTATCTGGTGCGGCAGGACCACCAGGCGTCCGAGGAGGCGTGGAGCGGGGCGCTCGCCGGGATCGACGCGCCCACCCGGCTGGTGCCGTCCGACCCGGCCCGTGAGGTGGTCCACCCCGAGCAGTACACGCTGGAGCTGTCCGAGGAGCGCACCGAGGCGCTCTCGGCCCGGCTGCGGGCCCGCGATCTGACCTTCTCCACCGCCGTGCACGGCTCCTGGGCGCTGCTGCTGTCCGTGCTCACCGGCCGGGACGATGTGGTCTTCGGCACCGTGGTCTCCGGCCGCCCGCCCGAGGTGCCCGGCGTGGAACGCATGGTCGGGATGCTCATCAACACGCTGCCGGTGCGGGTCCGGCTCTCCGGCGGCGACTCGCTGCGGTCCGTCCTCGCCGGGCTCCAGAGCGAGCACCTGCGGATGACGGACCACCAGTTCACCGGGATGCGCGACATCCACCGGCTCTCCGGGCACCCCGAACTCTTCGACACCTACGTCGCGTTCGAGAACTTCCCGTTCGACCTCCAGCGCCTGCGCGACCTCGCGGGCGGCCTCACCATCGACGGCTTCGACGTCCTCGACGCCAACCACTACCCGCTCTGCCTGGTCTCCCATGTGTACGAGGGACGGCTGCGGCTGCTGCTCAACTACCGCCCCGACCTGTTCGACCGGGACCAGGTCGAGGTGATCGGCGGCCGCCTGCTGCGCATCCTTCAGGCCGTGGCGGAGGACCTCGACCGCACCGTCGCCGGTCTCGACCTCCTCGCCGAGGACGAGCGGGCCCGGCTGACGGGCGGATCGCGGGCCGAGCAGGAGGACACCGGGCGGGCCACCTTCTGCGAGCTGTTCGCCGCCCAGGCGGCCCGCACCCCCGACGCCGTCGCCGTGGAGTCCGCCGCCCTCACCCTCAGCTACGCCGAACTCGACGCGCGCGCCGCGGCCCTCGCCGCCCGCCTCGCCGGGGCGGGCGTGGGGCCGGAGCAGACCGTGGCACTGGTCCTCGGCCGCAGTGCCGAGTCCGTGATCGGCTCCCTCGCCGTCATGAAGGCCGGTGCCGCCTATCTGCCCGTCGACCCCGACTACCCGGCCGAGCGCGTCTCGTTCATGTTCGAGGACGCCAGGCCCGCCGCCGTCCTCACCACCGCCGCCCACCGCGGCGCCGTACCGGACTCGGGGGCCGCCGTCCTGCTGGTCGACGGCGCCGAGGACAGCGGTACGGCCGGGGTGCCCGCTGTTCCGGTGCCGGTGTCCGCGCCCGCCTATCTGATCTACACCTCCGGTTCCACCGGTGTGCCCAAGGGCGTGGTGGTGACCCACAGCGGTCTCGCCGCGTTCGCCGCGACGGAACGCGAGCGGTTCGCCGTCGACGCCTCCAGCCGGGTGCTCCAGTTCTCCTCGCCCAGCTTCGACGCCTCGGTACTCGAACTGTGCATGGCGCTGACCTCCGGCGCCGCCCTGGTGGTACCCGAGCCCGGGGCGCTGGCCGGTGAGCCGCTGGCCGAGCTGATCGCGGACCGCGGCATCACCCACGCCCTGATCCCGCCCGCCGCCCTGGCCAGCGTGCCCGCGGCCCGGCTCCCCGGATTCTCCTGCCTGATCGTCGGCGGCGACTCCTGCCCGCCCGAACTGGTGGCCCGCTGGTCGCCGGGGCGGCGCATGGTCAACGCCTACGGCCCCACCGAGTCCACCGTCGTCGTCTCCATCAGCGCACCCCTCACCGGCACCGGCACCCCGCCGCCCATCGGCAGCCCGGTGCGGGGCACCCGCGTCCATGTCCTGGACGCCGCACTGCGGATGGTGCCGCCCGGTACCGAGGGCGAGCTGTATGTGTCCGGCGCCGGGCTCGCCCGCGGCTACCTCCGCCGCCCCGGCCTGACCGCGCAGCGCTTCGTCGCCAACCCCTTCGGCGCCCCCGGCGAGCGCATGTACCGCACTGGGGATGTGGTGCGGCTCGGCGGCGACGGGCAGTTGGAGTTCGTCGGCCGTGCGGACGACCAGGTCAAGATCCGCGGCTTCCGGGTCGAACTCGGCGAGATCGAGAGCGAGTTGGCCCGCCACCCGGAGGTGGACCGGGCCGCCGTGTCCGTCCACGAGGCGCAGCAGGGCGTACGGCAACTCGTCGCCTATGTGGTGCCCGCCCGGGGAGCGCGTCTCGACGCCGAGGGGCTGCGCGCCCGGGTGGCCGAGCGGCTGCCCGAGTACTTGGTGCCCTCGCTGGTGGTCGCCCTGGACGCGCTGCCGCTCACCGCGCACGGCAAGCTGGACCGCAAGGCGCTGCCCGCGCCGCTGCCCGCTCAGGCCGGGGGCCGCGCCCCCGAGGGGGAGCGGGAGGAGCTGCTGTGCCGGCTGTTCGCCGAGGTGCTCGGGGTGGAGCGGGTCGCCGCCGACCAGAGCTTCTTCGAGCTGGGCGGCGACAGCATCACCTCCATCCAGCTCATCAGCCGGGCCCGCAAGGCGGGGCTGCGCCTCACCCCGCGCGAGGTCTTCACCCACCGCACCGTGGAGGCACTGGCCGCCGCGGCCCAGGACACCGCCGCCGCACCCGCCCGCGGTGCCGCCCCGGACGGGGTGGGCGGCGTCCCGCTGACCCCGATCATCCACTGGTTCCGTGAACACAGCGGCCCCACCGCCCGGTTCAGCCAGGCCATGACCGTGCCGGCCCCCGCCGGACTCGACACCGGCCGGGTCACCGCCGTGGTGCAGTCCCTGCTGGACCGCCACGACACGCTGCGGCTGAAGCTGACGCGGATCGAGGACATCGGCGAATGGGCCCTGGAGGTGACCCCGCCCGGCAGTGTCCCGGCCGCCGAGGCGGTGCGCCGGGTGGACGCCGCCGGAGTAGAGGGGGAGGCCCTGGACGCCCTGGCGGAACGGGAGTTCACCGCCGCGCAGGACCGGCTCGCCCCCGAGGACGGCCGCCCGGTGCAGGCCGTCTGGTTCGACGCGGGCACGGGCCGCCCCGGCCGGCTGCTGCTGGTCGTCCACCATCTGTCGGTGGACGGGGTGTCCTGGCGCATCCTGCTGCCCGAGGTCTCCGCCGCCCTGACGGCCGCCGCCGAGGGCGCCGACTTCACCCCGGAGCCGGTCGGCACCTCCTTCCGCCGCTGGGCCCGCCATCTCACCGCGGCCGCCGGCGAACCCGACCGGGTACGCGAACTCCCCTTGTGGCGCTCGGTGTTGTCCGGCCCCGACCCGCTGCTGACGGAACGCCCCCTCGACCCGGGCACCGACACCCTCGCCAGCGCCGGCCACCTCACCCTGCGGCTGCCCGCCGACCTCACCGAACGCCTCCTCGGCAAGGTCCCCGCCGTGTTCAACGCCTCCGTCAACGACGTGCTGCTGACGGCCCTTTCACTGGCCGTCGCCGACTGGCGCCGTGCGCGGGGCTGCGGCGAGGCCTCCTCCGTCCTGGTCGGGCTGGAGGGCCACGGCCGGGAGGACCTCCTCGACGGGGCCGATCTGTCCCGCACCGTCGGATGGTTCACCAGCCTCTACCCGGTGCGCCTGGACCCGGGACCGCTCACCGCCGAGCAGTTCACCGCGGGCGGCCCGGAACTCGCCGGGGCGCTGCGGGCGGTCAAGAAGCAGCTCCGGGCCATCCCCGACAACGGCATCGGCTACGGACTGCTGCGCCACCTCAACCCGCGTACCGCGGTCACCCTGGCCCGGTTCCCCGAGCCGCAGATCGGCTTCAACTACCTGGGGCGCATCGGGACTTCGGACGACGGCGGGCTCGGCGGCGGAGCGGACCCCGCCACCCCGCTGCCGTACACCGTCACCGCGAACGCCGTCACCGAGACCCACGCCGACGGGCCGCGCCTCACCGCCACCTGGACCTGGCCCGGTGCCCTGCTCACCGAGTCCGAGGTGCGGCGGCTCGCCTCCGCCTGGTTCGACGCCCTGCGCGGCCTCGCCGCCTGCGCCGAGAGCGGCCCCGGCGGCCTGGTCCCCTCCGACCTGCCGCTGGTCGACCTCACCCAGCCCGAGATCGACCGCCTGGGCTCCGGCCGCGGCCCCCTCACCGACCTCCTGCCGCTGTCCCCGCTCCAGGAGGGCCTGCTCTTCCACACCGAGTACGACCGGCACGGCGAGGACGTGTACATCACCCGGATGGCGCTGGACGTGGACGGCGCCCTGGACACCGCGGCACTGCGGGCCGCCGTCGCCGGGCTCCTCACCCGCCATGCCAGCCTCCGCGCCTGCTTCGACCGCACCACCACCGGCGCCCCCGTCCAGCTCATCCCCGCCGAGGTCGAACCGCCCTGGCAGGTCGTCGACCTCAGCGCACTCGGTGCGGACGCCCAACAAGCCGAACTGGACCGGCTGTTGGCTGCCGAACGCGCCCACCGCTTCGCCCCCGCGCGGCCCCCGCTGCTGCGCTTCACCCTGATCCGGCTCGGCGAGGACCGCCACCGGCTCCTCTTCGCCGCCCACCATCTGCTGCTGGACGGCTGGTCGGCGCAGATACTCGCCGGTGAGCTGTTCGCCCTGTACGGGCAGCGCGGCGACGCCTCCGCGCTGCCGCCCGCCGCGCCCTACCGCGACTACCTGGAGTGGCTCGCCGGCCAGGACGGGGCCGCCGGCGAGGAGGCCTGGGGCGCCGCGCTCGCCGGGGTGGACGAGCCCACCCTGATCGCACCCCGGGCGGACGGCGCCGCCACCGCGCCGCCCGGCCGGATCGTGGACGAACTCCCCGCCCCGCTCAGTGCCTCCCTCACCGCGGCGGCCCGCACCCGCGGCCTCACCATGAACGCCGTGGTGCAGGGCGCCTGGGGGGTGGTCCTCGCCCAACTCACCGGCCGCCGGGACGTGTTGTTCGGTGAGACCGTGTCCGGGCGCCCGCCGGAGCTGCCCGGCGTGGAGTCCATGGTCGGCCTGTTCAGCAACACCCTTCCGGTACGGGTCCGGGTGGACCTCGCCGCCTCCCTCGCGGACACCCTCGCGGCCGTCCAGGCACAGCGGGTGGACCTGCTGGCCCACCACCACCTGGGGCTGGCCGACCTCCAGCAACTCACCGGCCTGGACACGCTGTTCGACACCGCCGTCGTCTTCGAGAACTTCCCCGCCGACGACACCGGTGACGGGCACACCCTCCACGGGCTGACCCTGTCCGAGGTGGACACCAAGGGCGACAACCACTACCCCCTCGGCATGGTCGTGCTGCACGACGAGCAGCGCACCGTCCTCAACTGGTACTACCGCGCTGAGGCGGTGGACCGGGAACTGGTGCACGGCGCCGTGCGCGCGGTGCGCCGCGTCCTGGAGGCCTTCGCCGAGGCCCCGGACACCCCGGTGGGCCGGCTCCGGCTGCTGGACGACGAGGAAACCCGGCGCCTGACCGCCGATGCCGCCGGCCCCACCGCACCCGTGACGGCGGCGGTCGTCCCGGAACTGGTCGACGCCCAGGTGGCACGCACCCCGGACGCCGTCGCCCTCGCCGACGGCACCACCGAGCTGACCTACGCCCAACTCGCCGCCCGCGCCGACCGGTTGAGCCGCACTCTGGCCGCCGCCGGAGCCGGACCCGAGACCTTTGTGGCGGTCGCCATGGAGCGCTCGGCCGAACTGGTCGTGACCCTCCTCGCGGTCCTGAAGTCCGGCGCCGCCTATGTGCCGCTCGACCCCGCGCACCCCGCCGAGCGCCTCGCCCTGATCCTGGCCGACGCCCGCCCCCTGATCCTGCTCACCGACCGCGCCACCGCCCCCGCACTGCCCCCAACCGACGTACCAATACGGGTACTTGACGACCCCGCGACCGCCGCCCACCCCACCGGCGAAGACACCGGAAGCCGTCGGCCCCTCACCGCGGACCACCCCGCGTATGTCCTCTACACCTCGGGCTCCACCGGCCGCCCCAAGGGCGTGGTCGTCACCCACCGCTCCGTCACCGACTACCTGGGCTGGACCCGGCGCGCCTACCCCGCCGCCGCCGGGGTGGCGCTGCTGCACTCGCCGGTCGCCTTCGACCTCAGCGTCACCGCGCTGTTCACTCCGCTGGTCGCGGGCGGCACGGTGCTGCTGGCTCCGCTGGAGGAGGACCCCGCGGTCTCTGCCAGGCTGGCCGCGGCCCCCGTCACCTTCCTCAAGGCCACCCCCAGCCATCTGCCGCTGCTCGACGCACTGCCCGACGCCTACTCGCCCTCCGGTGAACTCCTGCTGGGCGGCGAGGCGTTGCTCGGTGAGGCGCTCACCGGATGGCGCGAACGGCACCCGGACACCACCGTCTGGAACGTGTACGGCCCCACCGAGGCCACCGTCAACGTCACCGAGTACCGCATCGATCCCGGCACCCCGCTCCCCGCGGGCCCCGTACCGATCGGCCGCCCCCAGGGCAACGTCCGCGCCCAGGTCCTGGACGCGGCGCTGCGCCCGGTGCCGACCGGGGTGACCGGCGAGCTGTATCTCGCCGGCGCGTGCCTGGCCCGCGGCTACCTCGGCCGCCCCGACCTCACCGCACTGCGCTTCACCGCCGACCCGCACGGCCCCGCCGGCTCCCGGATGTACCGCACCGGCGACCTGGCCCGCCGGCTGCCCGACGGGAATCTCGTCTACGCCGGGCGCGCCGACGACCAGGTGAAGCTCCGCGGCCACCGGGTCGAACTCGGCGAGGTCACCGCGGCCGTCGCCGCCCTGGACGGTGTCACCGCACAGGCCGTGGTGGTCCGCGAGGGCGCGGACGGCGGGCGGCTGGTGGCCTACGCCGTACCCGCCGCCGGACACCCCGCCGACGGTCGGGAGCTACGGGAACGGCTCACCGCCGTGCTGCCCGAGTACATGGTGCCGGACGCGGTGGTGGTGCTTGACGCGCTGCCGCTCACCCCGAACGGCAAACTGGACCAACGGGCCCTGCCGGAACCGGACTTCACCCCGGCCGCCGCCGTCCGCGCCCCGCGCACCCCGCAGGAGGAGATCCTCTGCGGGCTCTTCGCCCAGGTACTGGAACGGCCCGCGGTGGGCGTCGACGACCACTTCTTCGAGCAGGGCGGCAACTCGCTCAGCGCCGTCCGGCTGCTCAGCCGGGTCCGCGCCGCGTTCGGCGCCGAGGTCGACGTCCGCGCCGTGTTCGAGGCGCCCACCCCGGCACTGCTCGCCGCCCGGATCACCGCGGGCGGCAGCGACCGGCCCCGACTGGCCGCCGGGACCCGCCCCGAAGAGGTGCCGCTCTCCTCGGCGCAACGCCGGCTGTGGTTCCTGGACCGGCTCGCCGGCGGGTCCGGCGCCTACAACATCCCGCTCGGCATCCGGCTCACCGGCGACCTCGACACGGCGGCGCTGCGTACGGCCCTCGGCGATGTGGTGGCCCGGCACGAGACCCTGCGTACCGTCTTCCCCGACACCGGGGGCCGCCCCCGGCAGCAGGTGCTCGACGCGGCGGACACCCCCGTCACCCTGGACACCGTCCGCACCACACCGGAGGAACTGCCCGAGGCGCTGCGCCGGGAGGCCGCCCGCGGCTTCCGGCTGGACGTCGAACCGCCCCTGCGGGCCACCCTGTTCACCGTTGCGGAGCGGGACCACGTCCTGCTGCTGACCCTGCACCACATCGCGTCCGACGGCTGGTCCAACGCCCCGCTCGCCCGCGACCTCACCCGCGCCTACACCGCACGGCGCGAGGGCACCGCACCCGACTTCGCCCCGCTGCCCGTGCAGTACGCCGACTACACCCTCTGGCAGCGCGGACTCCTAGGCGACCCCCAAGACCCGGAAAGCGTCGCGGCCCGCCAACTCGCCTTCTGGCGCGCCACGTTGGCGGGAGTGCCGGCCGAGCTGGAGCTGCCGGCGGACCGGCCGCGTCCGGCGGAGATGACCGGCGACGGCGCCACCGCGGAGTTCCACATCGGCGCCGAACTGCACACCCGGCTCGGCGAGTTGGCCCGTGCCCACCAGGTCAGCCTGTTCATGGTGGCCCAGGCGGCCTTCGCGGCGCTGCTCACCCGCCTCGGCGCCGGTACCGACATCCCCGTCGGGACGGCGGTCGCGGGCCGCTCCGAAGAGGACCTGGAGGAACTCGTCGGCTTCTTCGTCAACACCCTGGTGCTGCGTACCGACACCTCCGGCGATCCCACCTTCGCCGAACTGCTGGCGCGGGTGCGGGCCGTGGACCTGGCGGCCTACTCCCACCAGGACCTGCCTTTCGAGCACCTGGTGGATGACCTGGGCGAGGAGGCCCGCTCACTGGCGCACACCCCGCTGTTCCAGGTGTTCCTCGCCTTCCAGAACCACACCGCCCCCGCCCTGGCGCTGCCCGGCCTCGACATCCGGCCCGCCGAGATCGAACTCACCTCCGCCAAAACCGACTTGGGCATGGAACTCGCCGAGGAGCACGACACCGCGGGCCGCCCGGCGGGACTGCGCGGACTGGTCAGCTACCGCACCGACCTCTTCGACCGGTCGACCGTGGAGTCCCTGACGGCGCGGTTCACCGCCCTGCTGGCCGCGGTCGCGGACGACCCGGACCGCAGGCTCGCCCGGATCGACCTGCTGCCCCCCGGCGAGCTGCACCGGGTACTGACCGAGTGCAACGACACCGCCCGCAAGACGCCGGAGGCCACCCTGCCCGCCCTCTTCGAGGAGCAGGTGGCGAAGACCCCCGGGAACACCGCCGTCATCACCGCGGACGAGCACCTCACCTACGCCGTACTCAACGCCCGCGCCAACCGGTGGGCGCACCACCTCACCGCCCTCGGCGCCGGGCCCGAGCAGTACGTCATGGTCGCCGTACCGCGTTCCCCGGAATGGCTCGCCGTCACCCTGGGCGTCCTCAAGTCCGGTGCCGCCTATGTGCCGTTGGACCCGGGCCACCCCGCCGAGCGCCTCGCCCACCTGATCGGCGACGCCCGCCCGGCCCTGGTCGTCACCACCGCCGAAGGCCCCGAACTGCCCGACGGCACACCGGTGTTGTACGCCGACTCCGCCGAGGTCCTGGCCGCCGTCGCCGCCGCACCGGACACCGACCCCGACGACAGCACCCGCACCGCGCCGCTACGCCCGGACCACGCCGCGTACCTCATCTACACCTCCGGCTCCACCGGCCGCCCCAAGGGAGTCGTGGTCACCCACCGGGGGATCGGCGGGATGGCCGCCTGCCACGCGGAGAACCTCGCCGTCGACGGCACCAGCCGCGTCCTCCAGGCCGTCTCACCGAGCTTCGACGTCTCCATCGGCGACCTCACCATGACCCTGCTCAGCGGCGCGGCCCTGGTCCTGCCCGACGGCCACCGCGCCCGCGCCGGAGCCGAACTCGCCGCGCTGCTGGACCAGCACCGGGTCACCCATGTCCAGCTCACCGCCGGTGTCCTCGCCACCCTGCCGCACACCGAACTGCCCGCACTGCGCGCCCTCGCGGTCGGCGGCGAGGCCTGCCCGCCCGACCAGGTCGACCACTGGTCCCGCGGCCGCACCCTGGTCAACGTCTACGGGCCCAGCGAGACCACTGTCTGCGCCACCATGAGCCGCCCCCAGTCCGGCCGGGTGCGCCCGCCCATCGGCGCCCCGCTGTGGAACACCCGCGCCTATGTCCTGGACGCCTTCCTGCGCCCCGTGCCCACCGGAGTCACCGGCGAGCTGTACCTCGCCGGAGACGGACTGGCCCGCGGCTACCTCGACCGCCCCGCACTCACCGCGGAACGCTTCGTCGCCGACCCCTTCGGCGGGCCGGGGGAGCGCCTGTACCGCACCGGGGACCTGGTGTGCCGGGAACCCGACGGCCAGTTGCGGTTCGCCGGGCGCGCCGACGACCAGGTGAAGATCCGCGGCTTCCGGATCGAACCCGGCGAGATCGAAACCGCCCTGGACGGCCACCCCGAGGTGGCCCGCTCCTCCGTCACGGTGCACCAAGCGGCGGACGGGCGGCGGCAGTTGGCCGCCTATGTCGTCCCGGCCGAGGGTGCGCACCCCGACCCGGAGGCGCTGCGCACCCGGCTCGCCGAGCGGCTGCCGGAGTACATGGTGCCCGCCCTCTACACCGTCCTCGACACCCTGCCGCTCACCCCCAACGGCAAGGTGGACCGCGCCGCGCTGCCCGAGCCCGACCTCGGCGGCCGCTCCGAGGGCCGCGCCCCGGGCAGCGCCAAGGAGCGCCTGCTCTGCGAGCTGATCGGGGAACTGCTCGGGGTGGAGCGGGTCGGCCCGGACGACGGCTTCTTCGCGCTGGGCGGGGACAGCATCGTCTCCATCCAACTCGTCAGCCGCGCCCTGGAAGCCGGGCTGGAGTTCACCGCGGCGGACGTACTGCGCCACCGCACCGTCGCGGACCTCGCGGCGGCCGCCACCGGACTGGACGAACCGGCGGAGCCGGCGGCCGGCGGGGCGGACGCCGGGGCCGGCGAAGTCCCGCTGACCCCGGCCGTGCACGCCCTGCGGGAGCGGGTACGCAGGCCCGGGGAGGCGGCGTCCACCGCCGTTCTGGCGCTGCCCCCGGACACCGCCGGAGCCACCCTCCACACCGTGCTCCAGGCACTGGTGGACCACCATGCCGCCCTGCGGCTCAGGCTCACCCGGCGGGCCGGGAACCTGGTCTGGGACCTGGAGGCCCGGCCGCGCGGCGCACTCACCGCCGCCGCACTGCTCGACCGGGTCGATGTGTCCGGCGCGGGACCGGACCGGCTGGCCGCCGAAGTGGCCCGCCACACCGGTGCCGTCCGGGCCGCGCTGGCACCCGAGGACGGTGTGATGCTGCGTGCGGTGTGGCTGGACGGCGGACCGGGCGGAGCGCACCGGCTGCTGCTCGCGGTGCACGCCCTGGCCGCGGACACCGCCTCCTGGCGCGTCCTCGTCGAGGACCTGCGCACCGCCTGGACGCAGACCGCGTCCGGCCGCACCCCGCGCCTGGAGCCCGTGGGGATGACCTACCGGGCCTGGGCCGAACGCACCGCCGCCGCGGCCGCCGTACCCGCGCTGGTGGAGGAACTGGAGGACTGGAGGCGGCGGCTCGGTGCCCCGGCGCTGCCGCCCGCCGGCGCCCCGGACCCCGGCCGGGACACCGCGGCCACCCTGCGGCAGCACCAACTCACCCTGGGCGCCGCCGAGTCCGAGGCGCTGCTCGCCATCGCGCCCGAGGCCTTCACCACCGGCACCGAACAGATACTGCTCGGTGTGCTCGCCGCGGCCACCGACCGCTGGCGCACCCGCCGCGGCCTGCCCGGCGGCACCGGACTCACCGTCGACGCGGCGTACGACGGCCGCAGCGACCCCGCGCTGCGGCGCACCCTCGGCCCCCTCACCACCGTCCGCCCCGTACCGCTCGGCGCCGGGGAGACCGGTGGCACCGTGGCCGGGCACATCAAACGGGCCAAGGACGCCCTGGCCGCCGAGCCCGGCGACGGCACCGGCTACGGCCTGCTGAAACACCTCAACGCGCAGACCGCGCCGCTGCTCGCCGGGCTCCCCGCACCCCGGATCCGCTTCGCCCACCTCGGTGCCTTCCGGGCGCCCGACCCGGACGGTTCGGTGCCGCTGGAGGCGGCGGGCGCCGTCCTCCCCGTCGCCGGGGAAGCCCCCGACACCCCGGTCGGCTACGCCCTCGATGTGCAGACCCGGGTGGACGACACCCCCGAGGGGCCGCGCCTGGTGGCCCGCTGGTCCTGGCCCGAGGCGCTGTTCGCCCCCGGCGAGATCGAGGAACTCGCCGAGGACTGGCGGCACTTCGCCGGTACCCTGGCCACCGAGGCCCCCGGCGCCGGACGCTCCCCCTCGGACTTCCCGCTGGTGCGGCTGACCCAGCCCGATATCGACCTCCTCGAACAGGACGGGCGCCTCGCCGACGTACTGCCGCTGGCCCCGCTCCAGGAGGGACTGCTCTTCCACTCCCTGTACGACCGGCGCCAACCGGACGTGTACACCGTCCAGTTCGGTCTCGACCTGGAAGGCGACCCGCGGACGGAGGCACTGCGCGCCTCGGTCGCCGCCCTGCTGACACGACACCCCAATCTGCGCGCCGGCTTCGCCCACGAGGGCCTCTCCCAGCCGGTGCAGTTCATCCCCGCCGAGATCGAACTCCCGTGGTCCGAGGCCGACTTGAGCGGACTGGACGACAGTGCGCAGGACGCGGAGGTGCGGCGGGTGATGCACACCGAACGCACCGAGCGCTTCGACGCCGGCCGCCCCCCGCTGCTGCGCTGCGCCCTGCTGCGCCTCGGCGGCGGCCGCGCCCGCCTCGTCCTGACCCTGCACCATCTGCTGATGGACGGCTGGTCCACCCCCGTCCTGCTGGACGAACTCATGCGGCTCTACGCCGCCGACGGCGACCCGGCGGACCTGCCCCCGGCCCACCCGTACCGCGACTACCTGGCCTGGCTGGGGGAGCAGGACCGGTCGGAGGCCGAGGCCGCCTGGCGGCGGGTGCTGGACGACTCGGTCGAGCCCACCCTGCTCGCGCCCGCGGACCCCGAGCGGGCGGCCGTGGCGACCGAGAAGAAGTCCGTCACCTTCGGCGGTGAACTGGTCGCCCGGCTCGGCGCGCTCGCCACCCGCCACGGCATCACCATGAACACGGTCGTGCAGTCCGCCTGGGGCATTCTGCTCGCCCGGCTCACCGGCCGGGACGACGTGGTGTTCGGCGCGACCGTCTCCGGGCGCCCGCCCCAGGTCCCGGGCGTGGAGCGGATGATCGGGATGTTCATCAACGCCCTCCCGGTCCGGATGCGGCTCCGGCCGGGCGCCCCGGCCGACTCCGTACTGGCGGGCCTGTGGGAGCAGCAACTGGATCTGACGGCACACCAGTACATCCGGCTGGTGGACCTCCAGCGGACCACCGGCAAGGGCGAACTCTTCGACACCCTGCTGGTGTTCCAGAACATCCCGGCCGACGGTGCCGGTTTCGGCGGCGACACCGGGGTCCGCGCGGTGGACCTGGAGATGAACAACGCCACCCACTACCCGCTCACCCTGGACGCCGGACTCTCCGGCGACGAGCTGCACTGCGGCTTCGGCTACCGTCCGGACCTGTTCACCGAGGCCGATGCCGCGGCGGTGGCCGAGGGCTTCCGCACGGTGCTGCACGCCCTGGCGGACGGGACCGGCGAGCCCGCCCGCACCGACGACGAGCCGCTGACCGCCTGGTGGTCCACCCTGCGCGACGCACTGGAACCCACCGCCACCGGGGCCGCGGACACCGGTGACACCGAGCCGGTGCCGGGTGAGAGCCCGACCGAGGGCTCCGCCGAGGGGGAGCGCGTCCTGGCCGCCCTGTTCGGTGAACTGCTCGGCGTCGAGGGCGTCGGTCCGGACGACGACTTCTTCGCCCTGGGCGGCGACAGCATCATCTCCATCCGGCTCGCGGGCCGCGCCCGCACCCAGGGCCTGCGCCTCAGCCTCCGCGATGTGTTCAAGCACAAGACCCCCCGCGCCCTCGCCCGCGTCGCCCGCCCCGCCGAGGGCCCCGACAGCGGCACCACCGACGACGGGATCGGTGAACTCGCCCTGACACCGGTCATGTCGGACCTCTACGAGCGGGGCGGCCCCACGGGCGAGGTGCACCAGGCCGCGCTGCTCCAGGTCCCGGCCGGGGCCGGCGAGGAGCGGCTCGCGGGCGCACTGCGGGCCGTCCTCGACCACCACGACATCCTCCGCGCCCGGCTGCTGGACGAGCCCGGCGGACGGCGCCTGACGGTCGCCCCCCGGGGCTCGGTGGATGCCGCGGCCCTGCTCAGCCGTATCGACGCCACCGGGACGGCACCCGGCGAGCTGATGGCCGCGGTGGTGGCGGCCCAGACCCGGGTGCAGGGCGAACTCTCGCCCGAAGCGGGGGAGTTGGTCCGGGCCGTCTGGTTCGACGCCGGTCCCGAGCGGCCCGGGCGGCTGCTGGTCCTGGTGCACCATCTCGCGGTGGACGCGGTGTCCTGGCGGGTGCTGCGCGAGGACCTCAAGGAGGCCTGGCAGGCACTCTCCGAGGGCCGGGAACCGGAACTCGCACCGGTGGGCACCTCGTTCCGGCGGTGGTCGGCGGAGCTGGCGAAGGAGGCGCTGAGCGAGCGCCGTACGGCCGAACTCCCGTTGTGGCGCTCGATGTTGGAGTCCGCGGACCCGCTGCTCTCCCAGCGCCCCTTGGACCCGAAGGTGGACACCGCCGGCACCGCGCGCAGCTTCACCACCACACTGCCGCACGACCTGGCGGAGCCCCTGCTGGGGCGGGTGCCGGGGTTGTTCCACGGTGGTGCGGAGGAGGTGCTGCTGACGGCGCTGGGGTCGGCGGTCGGCCGGTGGCGTGCCGAGCGCGGCCTCGGTGCGGCCAGTGCGGTGCTGGTGGGGCTGGAAGGGCATGGCCGTGAGGATCTGGTGGACGGGCTGGACCTGTCCCGGACGGTGGGGTGGTTCACCAGTCTGTATCCGGTGGTGGTCGACCCGGGACCGCCGGACGGGGACGACGCGACGGCGTTGAAGCGGGTGAAGGAGCAGGTGCGGGGGGTGCCGGACCGGGGACTGGGGTTCGGGTTGCTGCGGCATCTGAACCCGGTGACCGGGCCGGAGTTGGCCGGTTTCCGGGAGCCGCAGATCGGCTTCCACTACCTCGGCCGCGTCGACGCCGCGGCCGGGAGCGCCGACCGCGCCGAGGACTGGGCGGCGCCCCCGGAGGCCGTCGAACCCCTCGGCAGCGGCGGCCACCACCTGCGCCCCCTCGCCCACGCCCTCACGCTCAGTGTGGTCGCGCGGGAACGGCCCGACGGGGTGCGGCTGCTCGCCGTCTGGTCCTGGCCCGGCGCCCTCTTCGAAGAACGCGAGATCCGTGCCCTGGCGGACCTGTGGACCGGCGCCCTGACCCGGCTGGCCGCACTCGCCGACCGCCCCGGATCCGGCGGCCTCACCCCCTCCGATGTGTCCCTGCTGGCGCTTTCGCAGGACGAGATCGATGAGTTCGAGAGTGACCTGAGCTGATGGAAGGAAACCGCACGGTGACGAAGACTGGATTCATCGACATCTGGCCGCTGTCCCCGCTCCAGAAGGGGATGCTCTTCCACGCCCTCTACGAGGGTCCCGAGCAGGACGGCACCGGCCGCGGCGGGGACGTGTACGTCATCCAGATGGCACTCGACCTGCGCCGCGAACTCGACCCGGCCGCCCTGCGCGGCGCCGTGGCCGCCGTCCTCGGCCGGCACGACAACCTGCGCGCCTCCTTCCGCAACCGCGCCTCCGGCGAACCCGTCCAGGTCATCCTGCGCGAGGCCGAACCCGACTGGTCCTCGACCGATCTGCGCCGGCTGCCCGAGCCGGAGCGCGCCGCGGAGTTGCGGCGGCTGCTCGACGAGGACCGCACCCGCCGCTTCGACCTCTCCCGGCCGCCGCTGCGCTTCTCCCTGATCCGGCTGGCCGACGAGGAGTACCGGTTCGTCTTCACCGCGCACCACATCCTGCTCGACGGCTGGTCCATGCCGCTGGTCCTCGGCGAGCTGATGGAGCTGTACCTCGCGGGCGGGGACACCGCCCAACTCCCGCCCGTGGAACCGTACAAGGACTATCTGGGCTGGCTCGCCGGGCAGGACCGGGGGGCCGCCGAGGAGGCGTGGCGGCGGGCGCTCGACGGGGCGAAGCCCATGCTGGTGGCCGGGGGAGCGGCGGGCGCCGCGCTGCCGGAGACCCTCGTCGAGGATGTCGACCCGGCCCTCGCGCACGCCTTCGCGGAGCGGGCCCGCTCCCTGGGCCTGACCCCCAACTCCGTCTTCCAGACCGCCTGGGCGCTGGTGCTGGGCTCCCTGACCTCCCGCGACGACGTGGTCCTCGGCGAGACCGTCTCCGGCCGCCCGCCGGAGCTGCCGGGGGTGGAGCGGATGGTCGGCCTCTTCATCAACACCCTGCCGGTACGGCTGCGCCTGGACCCCGGGCTCTCGCTCGGCGAGCAGGCCCGGCTCCTCCAGGACGGGCAGGCCGAACTCCTCGCCCACAAGCACCTCGGGCTCGCCGAGATCCAGCAACTCGCGGGCACCGGGCCGCTGTTCGATGCCATCAGCATCTTCGCCAACTACCCGATCGACACCGACACCCTCCAGACGTCCGCCGAGGGCATCGGCGCCGTCTCCGCCACCACCCGGGACGCCACCCACTACTCCCTCAGTCTGGAGGGCACCATCCGCGGCGAGCGGATGACGCTGCGTCTGGACCACCGCCCCGACCTGTTCACCGAGGGCGCGGGGCGCACCGTACTGGACCGGCTCCTCGGGGTGCTGGCGGCCTTCGTGGACGACCCGGACCGCACCGTCGGCTCCCTCCCGCTGTTCACCGCCGGTGACCGGGACCGCCTGCTGCGCCCCGCGGCGCACCGGGCCGAGGCCGTGGCCCAACCGCCCGTACCGGAGGGCGGCGACGCGGAGCGGGCCGAGCGCGAGGAACTGCTCGGCCGGCTCTTCGCCGAGGTCCTCGGGGTGGACTCGGTGGCGCCCGACGACAGCTTCTTCGAGCGCGGCGGCGACTCCGTCAGCTCCATCCAACTCGCCCACCGCGCCCGCAAGTCCGGTATCGCGCTCAGCCTGCGGGAGATCTTCGAGCACCGCACCGTCGCCCGCCTCGCCGCGTTCGCCGGTGCCACCCCGACCGCTGCCGCCGTCCGGGCCGAACCCGACGAGGGCACCGGCCCGGTGCGGCTCACCCCGATCATGCACTGGCAGCTCGACCGGGGCGGCCCCCTGGACGCCTTCAACCAGACGATGACGGTGCCCGTCCCCGCCGGCCTCGGCGAGACCGGTATCCGCACCGCGCTCCAGGCGCTGCTCGACCACCATGACGCGCTGCGCCTGAGACTCGGTGGCTCCGCGGCGGACGGCTGGACGCTCCAGGCCACCGCCCGGGGCACCGTACGCGCCGAGGACTGCCTGGTACGCGCCGCCGCCGGTGACGAGGAGGCCGTCCAAGTACGCGCCGCGGCAGGCCGGTTGGCGCCGGCCGAGGGGCGGATGGTGCAGGCCGTCTGGTGGGACGCGGGCCCCGACACAGAGGCCCGTCTCACCCTGGTCGTCCACCATCTGGCCGTCGACGGGGTGTCCTGGCGCATCCTGCTGCCCGACCTCCAGTCCGCTTTCGCCGCCCTGGAATCCGGTGCCGCCATCGACCTGGAACCGGTGGGCACCTCGTTCCGGCGGTGGTCGGCGGAGCTGGCGAAGGAGGCGCTGAGCGAGCGTCGGACGGCCGAACTCCCGTTGTGGCGCTCGATGGTGGAGACCGAGGACCCGCTGCTCGCCGAGCGCCGGGTCGACCCCGAACGCGATGTGCTGGGCACCGCACGCCAGTTGACGGCCACTCTCCCCGCCGAGGTGACCGAACGGCTGCTGGGGCGGGTGCCGGGGTTGTTCCACGGTGGTGCGGAGGAGGTGCTGCTGACGGGGCTGGGGCTGGCGGTGGGCCGGTGGCGTGCCGAGCGTGGCCCGGGTGCGGCCAGTGCGGTGCTGGTGGGGCTTGAGGGGCATGGGCGTGAGGATGTGGTGGCGGGCTTGGATGTGTCGCGGACGGTGGGGTGGTTCACCAGTCTGTATCCGGTGGTGGTCGACCCGGGCGCGGTGGGTGTGGACGCGGCGGTGGCGTTGAAGCGGGTGAAGGAGCAGGTGCGGGGGGTGCCGGACCGGGGGCTGGGATTCGGGTTGCTGCGGCATCTGAACCCGGTGACCGGGCCGGAGTTGGCGGGTTTTCGCGAGCCGCAGATCGGCTTCAACTACCTCGGCAGGACCGGCACCGCCGAGCCCGCCGAGGTGGCGGACGCCGACACCGTACGAGTGCGGGACCTCACCGGCGCCGGGGACGCGGACATGCCGCTCTCCTACACCCTGGACGTCAACGCCGCCGCCGTGGACCACCCCGAGGGCGCCCGGCTCACCGCCTCCTGGACCTGGCCCGGGGAACTGCTCGCCGAGGACGACGTCCGGCGGATCGCCGCGCTCTGGTTCGAGGCGCTGCGGGAACTCGCGGGCCTCGCCGACCGCCCGGACGCGGGCGGGCTCACCCCGTCCGACGTACCGCTGGTCACCGTCGCCCAGCCGGAGATCGACCGGCTGGAAGACACCTACGGCCGCCTCACCGACATCCTGCCGCTCTCCCCGCTCCAGGGCGGACTCCACTTCCACGGCCTCTACGACGACGCCGCCCCGGACGTGTACACCATCCAGTCCGCCATCGACCTCGAAGGCCCGCTGGACCCCGCGCTGCTCCGGGACTGCGTACGGACCCTGCTGCGCCGCCACGGCAACCTCCGGGCGTGCTTCGTCACCGGAGCCGAGGGCGCACCCCTCCAGGTCATCCCCGAACAGGCCGAACCCTCCTGGGACGACGCCGACTTGAGCGCCCTGTCCGGCCCCGCGCTCGACGCGGAACTGGAGCGGCTGCTCGCCGCCGACCGCACCCGGCGCCTCGACCTCACCACCCCGCCGCTGCTGCGCTGCACCCTGGTCCGGGTCGGCGAGCAGCGCCACCGCTTCATCCTCACCGTGCACCACATCGCCCTGGACGGCTGGTCCATGCCGCTGGTCGTCGGTGAACTCTTCGAGCTCTACGCACGCCGCGGCGACGCCTCCCGACTCCCGCCGCCCGCCCCGTACAAGGACTACCTGGCGTGGCTCGCGGCGCAGGACCGCGAGGCGTCCGAGGAGGCCTGGCGGGAAGCCCTGGCCGGACTGGACGAGCCGACGCTGCTCGCGCCCGAGGCCCATGACCTGGACCCGGTCGCCCCCGAGCGGGTCCATGTCGAGCTGCCCGAGGAACTCGTGGGGCGGCTGGTGTCCCGCGCCCGGGAGCAGGGGCTGACCGTCAACACCGTGGTCCAGGGCGCCTGGGGCGTCGTCCTCGGCGCGCTCACCGGACGGGAGGACATCGTCTTCGGCGCCACCGTCTCTGGGCGTCCACCGGAGCTGCCCGGGGTGGAGAAGATGGTCGGCCTCTTCATCAACACCCTGCCGGTGCGCGTCACCACCCGCCGCGACGACTCCCTGCTCGGCCTGCTGTCCCGGGTGCAGACCCGGCAGTCCCGGCTGATGGCGCACCAGCATCTGGGCCTCGCCGACGTACAGCGCCTGGCCGGGACGGGTGAACTCTTCGACACCGTCCTCGCGTTCGAGAACTTCCCGATGGACGTGGACAACCTGGAGAGCACCGCGCAGGAACTCGGCGTGGTCGACGCCCGGGTGCGGGACGCCGTGCACTACCCCCTCGCGCTCAGCGTCGGCCAGCGCGGCACCTGGATGAGCCTCCAGTGGCAGTACCGGCCCGACCTGCTCGACCGGGCGGCCGTCGAGGCGGTCAGTGCCCGGGTGGTCCGCGTCATCGAGGCCTTCGCCGCCGACCCGGACCGGCCGCTCGCCACCCTGGACCTGGTCACCGCCGAGGAGCGCACCGCGCTGACCGCCCCCGGCGAGGGCGCCCCCGCCACCCCCGCGACCCTGCCCGCCCTCTTCGAAGCCCGGGTCGCCCGCAGCCCGCGGGCCCTCGCCCTGGACGCGCCCGGGGTGCGGCTGACCTACGCGGAACTCGACGCCCGCGCCAACCGCCTCGCCCGGCTGCTGATCGCGCGGGGGGTCGGGCCGGAGCAGACCGTGGCGCTGGTCCTCGGCCGGTCCGTGGAGTCGGTCGTCGCCCAGCTCGCCGTCGTCAAGGCGGGCGGCGCCTTCCTCCCCGTCGACCCCGAATACCCCGTCGACCGCGTCGCGTTCATGCTCGGCGACGCCCGCCCCGCCGCCGCCCTCACCACCGGCGCCCACCGCACCGCGCTACCGGCGGACACCGAGGTGCCGGTACTCGTCCTGGACGAGGCGGAGACCGTACGACGACTGGCGGGGCTGCCCGGTACCGCGGTCACCGACGCCGACCGGATCGCGCCGCTGCACCGGGCGAACCCGGCGTACGTCATCTTCACCTCCGGGTCGACCGGCACCCCCAAGGGCGTGGCCGTCACCCACCAGGGGATCGCCGGCCTCACCGCCATCCACCGCGAACGCTTCGGGATCACCCCGGACAGCCGGGTCATGCTGTACGCCTCACCGAGCTTCGACTCGGCGGTCGCGGAGTTCTGCACCACCCTGTGCGCGGGCGCCACCCTGGTGGTGCCCGAACCCGGGCCGCTGGCCGGTGAACCGCTCGCGGAGGCCCTCGCCGCCCGCGAAGTGACCCACCTCCAGATCCAGCCCGCGATACTCGCCACCATCGAACCCGGGTCCGTACCCGGCCTGCGCCACCTCTCCGCCGGCGGCGAGGCCGTCCCCGCCGAACTCTCCGACCGCTGGAGCCGGGACCGCCACTTCATCATCGTGTACGGCCCCACCGAGGCGACCGTCATCACCACCCTCACCGGGCCCCTCACCCCCGGCACCGGCACCCCGCCCATCGGCCCGCCCATCCCCGGCTGCCGCGCCTACGTCCTGGACGCCGCCCTGCGCCTGGTGCCGCCCGGAGTGCCCGGCGAGCTGTACCTCGCGGGCGACGCCCTGGCCCGCGGCTACCTGGGGCGGCCCGCGCTCACCGCGGGACGGTTCGTCGCGGACCCCTTCGGGGCGCCCGGCGAGCGCATGTACCGCACCGGAGATGTGGTGCGGCGCCGCCACGACGGGGCGCTGGACTTCATAGGCAGGGACGACCAGCAGGTCAAGATCCGCGGGGTGCGCATCGAACTGGGCGAGATCCAGGAGGCGTTGACCCGGCACCCCGACGTCGACCAGGCCGTCGTCCTGGTCCATGCCGCGGAGTCCGGCGCCAAGCGCCTGATCGCCTACGTGGTCGCCGCCCCCGGCCGCCGCCCCGACGCCGCGGCCCTCACCGAGCACCTCGCGGGGGCCCTGCCCGTCCATATGGTGCCCGCCCAGTTCATCCCGCTGGACGCGCTGCCGCTGACCGTCAACGGAAAGCTCGACCGCGCCGCACTGCCCGAGCCGGAGACCGGCGCCGCCGAACCCACCCGCGAACCGCGCAACGAGACCGAGGCGGTCCTGTGCACCCTCTTCGCCGAGGTCCTCGGCGTCGAACGGGTCGATGTCGCGGAGAGCTTCTTCACCGCGGGCGGCGACAGCATCAGCTCCATCCAGCTCGTCGGCCGCGCCCGCCGCGCCGGCCTCGTCTTCAGCCCCCGCGATGTGTTCCTCCACCCCAGCCCCCAAGCCCTGGCGGAACTCGTACTCCAGAACCGGCAGGACGAGGCCCCCGCGCCGGAGCCGGCGGGCGACGGCGTCGGGGAGGTGCCGCTGACGCCGATCGTGCACTGGATCCGTGAACGCGGCGGCGACATCGACAAGTTCAACCAGAGCATGTCGGTCGAGCTGCCGCCGGGCACCGAACCGGCCGCGCTCACCGCCGCCCTCCAAGCCGTGCTCGACCACCATGACGCGCTGCGGATGACGCTGTCCCGGCTCGGCGAGGACTTCGGCTGGTCGCTTCAGACCCTCCCGCCGGGCACCGTCCGTGCCGAGGACTGCCTGCACCGGGTGGACGCCGCCGCCCTGATCGCGGCCCGCACCGGCGAGGCGGAACTCGACGCCCGCGCCGCCCAGGAGCTCACCGCCGCCCAACTGCGGCTCGACCCCGGGGCCGGGGCGATGGTGCGCTGCGTCTGGTTCGACGCGGGACCCCAGTCGCCCGGCCGGCTCACCGTCATCGCCCACCACCTGGTGGTCGACGGGGTGTCGTGGCGCATCCTGCTGCCCGACCTGGAATCCGCGCTGGAAGCCGTACGCGCCGGACGGCCCGTGGCACTCGACCCCGTCGCCACCTCCTTCCGCACCTGGGCCCGGCAGCTCACCGAACTCGCCGCCGCACCCGAGCGGATGCGGCAACTCCCGCTGTGGCGCGGCATTCTGGACGGCCCCGACCCGCGGCTCACCCCGCGCCCGCTGGACCCGGCCCGTGACACCTTCGGCACCTCCGCCCGGTTGAGCCTCCAGCTCCCCGCCGAGGTCACCGCACCCCTGCTGGGCCGGGTGCCCGCCGCGTTCAACACCGGCATCAACGACGTCCTGCTCACCGCGCTCGCCCTGGCCGTCACCGACTGGCGGCAGCGCACCGGCCGGGGCACCGGCACCGAGGTCCTGGTCGACGTCGAGGGCCACGGGCGGGAGGAGATCGTCGAGGGCGCCGACCTGTCCCGCACCGTCGGCTGGTTCACCAGCCTCCACCCGCTGCGCCTGGACGCCGGAGCGCCCACCGAGGAGGTGTGGACCGGCGGTGCCGCCGCCGGACGCGCCCTGAAGCAGGTCAAGGAGCAGTTGCGCGCCATCCCCGAACACGGCGTCGGCTACGGGCTGTTGCGCCACCTCAACCCGCAGACCGCACAGGTCCTCAGCCGCTGCGCGGCACCGCAGCTCGGCTTCAACTACCTCGGCCGCCTCGGTACCGCCGAGGACCCGGCCGAGCCCCCGCGCCCCCGGGTCGACCGCGACTCGTCCGGTACCGCCGAGGCCGGGATGCCGCTGACCCACCCCATGGACCTCGCCGCCAGCGCCGTCACCTACCCCGACGGCCCCCGGCTGGTCGCCCACTGGATCTGGGCCGGCGAACTGTTCTCCGACGAGGACGCCACCGACCTCGCCGAGAGCTGGTTCCGCGCCCTCACCTCCCTGGTGCAGCACGTCGAACGCGGCGCGGAGACCGGACGCACCGGCGGACTCACCCCCTCCGACCTGCCCCTGGTCGACCTCGGCCAGGACGAGATCGAACGCCTGGAGACCAGCACCGGCGGCCTCACCGACGTACTGCCGCTCTCCCCGCTCCAGGAGGGCCTGCTCTTCCACGGGCTCTACGACGAGCGCGGCGCCGACCTCTACACCACCCTGCTCGCCTTCGACCTGCGCGGACCACTGGAGCCGGAGCGCCTGCGACGGGCCGCCCGGGCGCTGTTCGCCCGGCACGCCAATCTGCGGGCCGGCTTCCGCCCCGACACGGCGGGCCAGTCCCTCCAGATCATCCCCGACTCAGTGCCCCTGCCCTGGCGCGAGGTGGACCTGACCGGACGGGACGAGGCGGAGCGGCGGCGCGCCCTGGACCGCGTCACCGAGGAGGCACTCGCCGAGCGGTTCGACCCGCGTACCCCGCCGCTGCTGCGCTTCACCCTGGTGCGGACCGGCACCGAGGCGCACCGGGTCCTGCTGACCAGCCACCACATCCTCTTCGACGGCTGGTCGGGACCGGTCCTGGCCGGTGAACTCTTCGAGCTGTACCGCACCGGCGGCGACGACTCCGCACTGCCGCCGGTGACCCCGTACAAGGAGTACCTCGCCTGGCTCGCCGGGCAGGACCGCCCAGCCGCCGAGGACGCCTGGCGGGAAGCGCTCGCGGGGGTGGACGAGCCCACCCTGGTGGCGCCCGCCGACCCGGCCCGCGCCCCGGTGCGGCCCCTGACCTGCGAGGTCCGGCTCCCGGAGGCGGCGACCAGCGCCCTCACCGCGGCCGCCCGCCGCCACGGCGTCACCAAGAACACCGTGGTCCAGGCCGCCTGGGGACTGCTGCTGGCCGGGCTCACCGGCCGGGACGACGTGCTCTTCGGCGAGACGGTCAACGGCCGCCCCGCCGAACTCCCCGGCGTCGAGACCATGGTGGGCCTCTTCATCAACACCCTGCCGGTACGGGTGCGGATCCACCGCGGTGACTCCCTGCTGGACCTGGTCACCCGGCTCCAGGAGCAGCAGTACACGCTGATGCCGCACCAGTACCTCGGGCTGACCGACATCCAGCGCCTGTGCGGGACCTCGGCGCTCTTCGACACCGCCACCGAATTCGGCAACTACCCGGTGGACGGTGAGCAGTTGGCGGAGACCGCGGAGGGCCTCGGCATCGTCGACGCCAGCGTCCAGGACGGCACCCACTACCCGCTGACCCTGGCCACCTCCGACCTGGGCACCACCGTCGCCCTGCGGATCGACTACCGGCCCGACCTGTTCGACACCGGCACCGTCCGCGCGCTCGGTGAGCGGCTGCTCGGGGTGCTGACGGCCTTCGGTACGGACCCCGGCGGCCGGGTCGACGCCCTGGACACCCTGTCGGCACAGGAGCGGCACACCCTGCTGGTGGAGTGGAACGACACCGCGCGGGAGCTGCCCCCGCTGTCGGTGCCCGGACTCTTCCGCGAGCAGGCCCGCCGCACCCCCGGGGCACCGGCCGTCATCCTCGGGGACACCCGCCTGTCCTACCGCGAGCTGGACGAGCGCTCCGACCGGCTCGCCCGCCGCCTCACCAGCGCGGGCGTCACCGCCGAATCCCCCGTCGCGGTCCTCATGGAGCGCTCCGCCGAGGTACCCGTCGCCCTGCTCGCCGTCCTCAAGGCGGGCGGCGCCTACGTACCGCTGCGCAGCACCGATCCCCTCGGCCGGATGCGGCAGTTCGCGGCCGACACCGGCGCCGCCGTCGTCCTCACCGACGCGGCGCTGACCGGGCGGGCGCGGCAGCTCGGGCTCACCGTGGTCGGCGCCCACCAGGACACCGCCGCCCCCGCCGGCCCGCCACCCGGCGAGATCCAGCCGGACCGGCTGGCGTATGTGATGTACACCTCCGGGTCCACCGGCCGCCCCAAGGGCGTCGCCGTCACCCACCGCAACATCGTGGAGTACGCCCAGGACCGGCGCTGGTCGGGCGGCATCCACCGGCGGACCCTGATGCACTCCCCGATGGCCTTCGACGGCTCCACCTACGAGGTGTGGGTACCGCTGCTGAACGGCGGCGCGCTGGTCGTCGCACCGCCGGGAGACCTGGAGGTCGGCGTGCTCCGCCGGCTCGTGGCCGAGCACGGCCTCACCGCGCTCTTCCTCACCGCCGGGCTGTTCCGCCTGATCGCCGAGGAAGGGCCGGACTGCCTGGCCGGGGTGCGCCAGGTGCTCACCGGAGGCGACGCCATCCACACCGCGGCGGTGCGCCGGCTGCGGGAGGCCTGCCCGGACCTCGTGGTGGTGGACGGCTACGGCCCGACCGAGACCACGGCCTGCGTAGTGTGCCACGCCCTGCCCGCGGCGGAACCGGTCCCCGCCCGCCTCCCCATCGGCCGCCCCATGGACAACGTCCGCGTCTACGTCCTGGACACCGCCCTGCGCCCCGTCCCCACCGGAGTCGTCGGCGAGCTGTACCTCGGCGGCAGCGGGCAGGCCCGCGGCTACGCCGGGCTGCCCGGGGTGACCGCGGCACGCTTTGTGGCCGACCCCTTCGGCCCGGCGGGCTCCCGGCTGTACCGCACCGGAGACCTGGCCCGGTGGACGGGCGCCGGCGTGCTGGAGTTCGCCGGCCGGGTGGACGAGCAGATCAAGCTGCGCGGATTCCGTGTCGAGCCCGGCGAGATCGAGGACCGCCTCGCCCGCCACCCCACCGTCGCCCAGGCCGCGGTCGTCCTGCGCGAGGACCGGCCCGGCGAGAAGCGGCTGGTCGGCTATGTGGTGCCGGCCGCGGACCTCGACGCGGGCGAGCTGAAGCAGTACCTCGGTGCCGAACTGCCCGACTACATGGTGCCGTCGGCCCTGCTGGTGCTCGACGCGCTGCCGCTGACCGGCAACGGCAAACTCGACCGCGCCGCCCTGCCCGCCCCCGAACAGGACGGCGGCGCGGCGCACCGCGCCCCGCGCGACGAGCGCGAGGAGACCCTGTGCGGGCTGTTCGCCGATGTCCTCGGGGTGCCCCGGGTCGGCATCGACGACAGCTTCTTCGACCTCGGCGGCCACTCGCTGCTCGCCACCCGCCTCACCAACCGCATCCGCGGCGCCCTCGGCGTGGAGACCCCGGTACGGGCCGTCTTCGAGGCGCCCACCGTGGCCGCGCTCGCCGCCCGGCTCACCGAGGCCGAAGCCGCCCGGCAGCGACTGGCGCCCGCCACCCGGCCTGAGCGCGTACCCCTATCGCACCAGCAGCGCAGGCTCTGGTTCATCGACTCCATGGAGGACACCGCCGGTATCTACAACGTCCAGTTGGCGGTGCGGCTGATCGGCGAGACCGACCCGGAGGCCATGGCGGCGGCCCTCGCCGATGTGGTGGAGCGCCATGAGAGCCTGCGCACCGTCTTCCCCGCCGAGGGCGGCACCCCCTACCAGCGCGTCCTCGGCGCCGAGGACCTCACCGGGCGGGTCACCCTCGGGCGGCGCACCATCACCGCGGACCAACTGGACGATGTACTGGGCGAGTTGGGGCAGACCCGGCTCGACCTCTCGGACGACCTCCCGCTGCGCGCCGAACTGCTGCGGCTGGCGCCCCGCGAACACATCCTGGTCCTGGTGCTTCACCACATCGCCGCCGACGGCTCCTCACTGGCACCCCTCGCCCGCGACCTCGGCACCGCCTACACCGCCCGCCACCGGGGCACCGCCCCCGAGTTCACCGCCCTGCCCGTGCAGTACGCCGACTACGCGCTGTGGCAGCAGCGGGTACTCGGCGGCGAGGACGACCCGGACAGCCCCTTCGCCCGCCAACTCGACTACTGGCGCTCGCACTTGGCCGGACTGCCGGAGGAACTGGAACTCCCCGCCGACCGGCCCCGCCCGGCCGGGGGCGGCAGCCGGGGCGGCCGGGTGGCGCTGAACGTGCCGGACGAGGTCGCCGAGGGGGTGCACCGGCTGGCCGCGGAGAGCGGCGCCAGCGTGTTCATGGTCCTGCACGCCGCGGTCGCCGCACTGCTGCGGCGGCTCGGCGCCGGGCAGGACATCCCCCTCGGCACCGTGGTCGCCGGCCGCGGCGACGAAGCGCTCGACGAACTGGTCGGCTTCTTCGTCAACACCCTGGTCCTGCGCACCGATGTGAGCGGGAACCCCGGTTTCCGGGAACTCCTCGACCGGGTGCGCACCACCGACCTGGCCGCCTTCAGCCACCAGGACGTGCCCTTCGAACGGCTGGTGGACGAGCTGGCCCCCGCCCGGGTCCTGGGCCGCAACCCGCTGTTCCAGGTGGCGGTCAGCCTGGAGAACAACGAGGAGGCCCGCCTCGACCTGCCCGGCCTCACCCTGGCACCCCAGCGGACCTCGGCGGACATCGCCAAGTTCGACCTGTCCTTCTCCTTCGGTGAGGCGAAGCGGGACACGGGGCGCACCGGTCTCGGCGGTGAACTGGAGTACAGCAGCGCGCTGTTCGACCGCGCCACCGCCCAGTCGCTCGCGGACCGGCTGGTGCGGCTGCTGACCGCCGCCGTGGCCGAACCCGACCGCGGCATCGCGGAGTTGGACCTGCTGCTGCCGTCCGAGCACACCCTGCTCCGGCAGGTCAACGACACCGGACACCGGCAGCCGCCCGGCACCATTGTGTCCCTCTTCGCGGCCCGCGCCGCCGAGCAGCCCGACGCCCCCGCCGTCACCGAATCCGGCAGCACCCTCAGCTACGCCGAACTGGAGGCCCGGGCCGACCGGCTCGCGGACCGGCTCGCGGACGCCGGCGTGGTTCGCGGCGACACCGTGGCCGTCCTCCAGGAGCGCTCCGCCGACCTGGTGGTCGCCACCCTCGCCGTACTGAAGGCCGGAGCCGCCTATGTACCGCTGGACGCGCGCTACCCGGCGTCCCGGCTGGAGCTGGTCGTGGCGCGCACCGGATGCCGGGTCCTGCTCACCGACCGGGCCCTGTCCGCAGTGGAGTTCCCCCACACCGCGGAGGTCGTCGTCGCCGACGCGGACGAGGCACCCCGCACCGGGGAGCGGCCGCCGCGGCCCGTGGTGCGCCCGGACGAGCTGGCGTATCTGATGCACACCTCCGGTTCGACCGGGCAGCCCAAGGGCATCGGCGTCACCCACGCCAACGTCCTGGCGCTCGCCGGGGACAGCCGCTGGACGGACGGCCACGACCGGGTACTGATGCACTCGCCGCACGCCTTCGACGCCTCCACCTACGAGATCTGGGCGACACTGCTGCGCGGCGCGGAGGTCGTGGTGGCACCGCCCGGGCAAATCGACGCGGCCGGGCTGCGCCGGCTCGCCCAACAGGCCCGGATCAGCGCGGTGTTCATGACCACGGCCCTGTTCAACCTGCTCGCCGAGGAGGACCCGGGCTGCTTCGCCCCGCTGCGCCAGATCTGGACCGGCGGCGAGCAGGTCTCCCCGGCCGCGTTCCAGCGCGTACTGGACGCCTGCCCGGACACCGACGTGGTGCATGTCTACGGGCCGACCGAGACCACCGTGTTCGCCACCTGCCTGCCGCTGAGCGCCCCGCACCGGGTCGGCCGCACCGTGCCGATCGGGCGCCCCATGGACGCCATGCGGGCCCACATCCTGGACGACCGGCTCCACCCCGTCCCGCCCGGTGCGTCCGGCGAGCTGTATCTGGCCGGCACCGGGGTGGCCCGCGGCTACCACGGGCTGGCGGGGATGACCGCGCAGCGCTTCCTCGCGGACCCGTTCGGGGCGCCGGGGCAGCGGATGTACCGGACCGGGGACGTGGTGCGCTGGGACTCGGAGGGGCGGATCGAGTTCATCGGCCGCTCCGACCACCAGGTCAAGATCCGCGGCCTGCGCATCGAACTCGGGGAGATCGAGGCGGCGTTGGAGGACCGGCCGCAGGTCTCGCAGAGCCTGGTGACGGTGGTCGAGGACGGCCCGGGCGGCAAGAAGCTGGTGGCGTACGTCGTCCCGGCGGCCGGGGCGGACACCGCGGGACTGCGCGAGCAACTCGCCCGGCGCCTCCCCGACTACATGGTGCCCGCCGCCGTGGTGACCCTGCCCGGACTGCCGCTCAACACCAGCGGCAAAGTCGACCGCGGGGCGCTGCCCGCCCCCGACTTCGGCGCCTCGGCATCCGGCCGCGGCCCGCGCAACCCGCGAGAGGAACTCCTCTGCCGGGTCTGGGCGGAGGCCCTCAAACTGGACCGGGTCGGCATCGACGACAACTTCTTCGAACTGGGCGGCGACAGCATCGTCTCCCTCCAGCTCACCAGCCGCGTCCGCGCCGTCTTCGGGGTGGAACTCTCCAACCGGGCCGTCTTCCAGGCGCCCACCGTGGCCGCGCTGATGGAGCTCCTCGGCGAGGGCGACCAGCGGGACGACTCCTTCGACGTGGTGCTCCCGCTGCGCACCGGCGGAGACGCCGCACCGCTGTTCTGCCTGCACCCGGTGGGCGGCGTGAGCTGGATGTACTCGGGCCTGATGCGGCACATCGACGGCGCCCACCCCCTCTACGGCATCCAGTCCCGCGGTCTCGCCCGCGAGGAGCCGCTGCCCGGTTCGGTGCCCGAGATGGCCGAGGACTACGTCCGCCGCATCCGCGAGGTCCAGCCGTCCGGCCCGTACCACCTGATCGGCTGGTCCATGGGCGCGATCCTCGCCCATGAGGTCGCCGTCCGGCTCCAGGCGGAGGGGGAGCGCGTCGCTCTGCTCGCCAACCTCGACCAGCCGCCCATCAGCGCCGACGACCTCGACGGGGAGTACGCGGCCGCCGACGAGCAGAAGGTCCTGATGGCCCTGCTGGACTTCGTCGGCCACGACCCGAGGACCTTCGGTGAGGAACCGCTCCAACACGACGCGGTGATGGCGCTGCTGCGGGAGGAGGGCAGCGCGCTCGCCACCTTCGACGAGGAGCACATCCTGCGGGTCGGAGTGGTCAACAACAACAACTGGGATCTGACGCTCGGCTATCAGCCCGGTGTCTTCCAGGGGGACGTACTGCTGATCGTCGCCACCCGCGACGAGGACCTCCCCGGCGGCCGGGACGAGAAGATCCGCCGGTCCGTGGCCAGGCTCGGCGGCTTCGTCAGCGGCGGCGTCGAGGTCGCCGAGGTCGACTGCGAGCACCGGCAACTCCTCACCCCGGGCCCGATCGCCGAGGTCGGCCGCATCCTCCAGGAACGGCTCCGCACCCCACACGACTGACCGGTACCACCCCGCCCGGTCCCCGGCAACGCGCGTGCTGCCGGGGACCGGGCATGTCTGCCACCCGGCGGGGCCGCGGCGCCAAGGATCTGCCGATCGGCAGATGCGGCGGCCCGGCCTCCGAAGAGAGGGTGGACACCGCACACCAGAGGAGGCAGGCGTGATGTCACGGACGATCCAGAAGGCGCACCGGCCCAGGGCGGAGCGCGACGAGTCACCGCGGCCCGGGGCCACCGTCGGCCGGCGGTTCCCCTTCGGGTGGGCGGCCTTCCTCGCCCTGCTCTGCTACGGCCTGGCCAACCTGTACTGGGCCCTCGGCGGTTCCGGTTTCCCGTTCGGCGCGAACGACGCCAACCCCGAGTACTCCGCCTTCGAGCATGTGGGCCGCGCCCAGCTCGCCCCCTGGGTGGCGGGCGGCTTCCTGGTCAGCGCCGCGGTGGCGCTGCTGCTGGCACTGCCCGGGCGGCGCCGTGTCCCGACCGGGGTACTGCTGGGCGCCACCGCGCTGGCCGCCGCCGCGGTCCTCGGCACCCTCGCCGACTTCCGCATCCTGGGCAACCTTGCCTATGTCTTCATGCTGCAGTTCAGCGCCATCAACTGGACCGTCGTCAACCAGGTGTTCGCGGTCGTCGCGGTCGGCCTGATGGTGGTGTCCGCGGTGGGCTACCAGCGCCGCGTCACCGGTGCCTGCACCAGGTGCGGACGCACCGAGTCCGAGGCCGGCTGGACCTCCCCGGCCGAGGCCGCCCGCTGGGGCCGGAAGGCCGTGTACACCGCGGTCGTGGTGCCGCTGGTGTACGCCAGCACCCGCTGGGCGTGGGCCATCGGCTACCCGCTCGGCATCTCCCAGAAGATGTGGGACGACGGCAAGAAGGACCACCTGTGGATGTACGGCGCGGCCCTCGCCACCATGGGGGCGCTCGGCTCGCTGCTCACCCTGGGTCTGGTGCAGCGCTGGGGTGAGGTGTTCCCGCGCTGGATTCCGTTCCTGCGGGGCAGGCGGGTGCCTCCGGCGCTGGCCGTCGTGCCCGCCTCACTGGTCTCCGTGATGGTCACCAGCGCCGGGATCATGTACATCCGGCTGCACTTCCAGGGCGCCTTCGACGACGTCCGGCACAACTGGGGCGCCACCGTCCCGGAGACCATCTGGCCCGTCTGGGGCATCGCCCTGGCCGCCGCCACCCTCGCCTACTACTTCCGCCGGCGGGGTGCCTGCAAGAACTGCGGACGCGGCGCCCACTGACGCCCCCGCCCCCGAGACGGCGGCTCCGAGCCCGCAAACCCCCGCCGGGTTCGGAGCCGCCTTTCTGCTGAGGAGAACCGCCATGCCGGACACAGGACTTGAGGAACCGACCCGGCAGCCCGCCCCGGCCGCCCCCCGCCCGCGCTGGTGGCACCGCTGGCCCGACTGGTCCGGATATCTCGCCGTGGCCTGGTCGTTCCTCTACGGACTGGCCGGCCTGTACTGGGCGTGGGGAGGGGGCGGTTACCCCTTCGCCGGGACCGTCACCGAGCGCTCCTCCGAATCGCTCCTGGAACCCAGCGGTGCCTCGGTGGTGGCGCCCTGGATCGCGGCCTTCGGAGCCGTGGGGGTGGTCGCCGGAGTGCTGATGGTCCGCGGCCGTACCGGCCGGTTCCGCGGCGCGCTGCTCGCCTTCGGCTGGACCGCCGGTGCCGCGCTGACCCTGCTGATCCCGGACTACTCCCTGCTGGGACTGCTGGTCTTCGCCCCGCTCCTGGTGGTGTTCGCGTTCACCGGTGTCCCCGGCGGCCAGCAGTTCGGCGACATCGTGTACTGGCACCGGATCAACCTGATCATCGTCTTCGCCGGCGGACTGCTCTGGCTCGCCACCACCCTGGCCTACCAGCGCCGCACTGGCGGCGCCTGTGTACGGTGCGGCCGGGGCCCGCGTGCCGTGGCGGGCGGCACCGACCGGGCCGCGGCGCTGCGCTGGGGACGCCGGGCGGTGTGGGTGGCCGTGGCGACCACCCTGCCCTACGACATCACCCGTATCGCCTGGTACTTCGGCTGGCCGCTCGGGATCACGGACGCCTTTCTGAAGGACATGCGGGACACCCCGTACCTGCTGGAGATCGGGCTGTCGCTGGGGGTGGTGTCCACCCTGGGGAGTCTGCTGACGCACGGGCTGGTCGCGCGCTGGGGCGAGGTGTGGCCCCGCTGGGTGTGGTTCAAGCACGGCCGGCCGGTGCACCCGGCGACCGCCATCGTGCCCGCGGCCGTCGTCGCCCTGCTGCTGGTCCCCGCGGGCCTGATGGCGGCGCGCGACTACGACACGGCGATGTGGGGCACCCTCGGCCCGGCGATCCTCTGGGTGCTGTGGGGCGCGGCCCTCGGCGCGGCCACCTACTGCTACTACCTCCGGCGCCGCGGGCAGTGCACCTGCTGCGGACGCGACTGAGGCCCAACTCCCGCTGGATACAGGGCAGTTGGGCCTCGGGCAGAGCGAACCGGTCGGACGGCTCAGGTCGCCCGGCGGAAGGCACGGACCGCCACCGGGGCCGCCAGCGCGACGATGACCACACAGGCCGCCAGCGTGCCCAGGACGTTGCCCGCGTCCGGTTCGCCGAGGGCCAGGTTCCGGGCGGCGCTGATGGCGAAGGACATCGGGTTGACCTCGGCGAAGGCCTTCAGCCAGCCGGGCAGTCCGTCCGGCGGGACGAAGGCGTTGGAGGCGAAGAGCAGCACCAGGTTGAGCATCCCGCCGATGGGCTGGAGGGACTCCGGGCGACGCAGCCAGGCCGACAGGGCCATGAACACCCAGCCCAGGGACCAGCCGAGCGCCACCGCCACCAGCATCGCGCCCAGGGACCCCAGCAGCCCCCCGTCCGGGCCGTAGCCGAAGACCAGGGCGCCCGCGCCCAGCATCACCAGCATGTTGATCGCGTTCAGCGCGGTGTCGGCGATGCTGCGGCCGACGAGGACCGAACCGGTGTGGATCGGCATCGACTTGAAGCGGGCGACGATCCCGTTGTGCATCTCCGTGGTCAGCGCCACCCCCGACTTGAGGCCCGCGCTGATCGAGCCGGTGACCAGGAAGGCCGGCAGCAGGTAGTCGATATAGCTGACGCCCGCCGGGAACGACGAGGTCTGCGAGACGCTTTTGAAGACCTGGCTGAACACCGTCAGCATCAGGATCGGTTCCAGCACACCCGGCAGGACCAGCGAGGGGTCGCGCAGCGCCTGGAGCGAGCGCCCGGAGAGGATGACGATCTGGTGGAGCCTGCCGGTTCCGGAGAACCGCGTGGGGGCCGATGGAGCCGCCGTCCCGGCCCGGTCGGTGGTGAGGGTCATCGTGATTCCTGACTGGCGGTGGAGTGGTTCAGGGCCATGTACACGTCGTCCAGGGAGGGTTCGCTGAACTCCAGCCCCGCGAGGTCCACGGTCGCCTCGTCGGTGGCCCGGACGACCTGCGCCAGGGCCGTGGAGTCCCGCACGGGCATGGTCAGCACCAGCCCGTCGTCCTCGTACGCGGGTGCCAGCCCGGCCTTCCGCAGCGCCGACTCGGCCTGGGCGCGGTCCTGGGTGTCCCGCACCCGCACCGACACCGAGCGGCGGCCCACCCGTTCCTTCAGCTCCTGTGCGGTGCCGGAGGCGATGACGCGGCCGGAGCCGAGCACGGTGATGGCGTCGGCGAGGACATCGGCCTCGTCCAGGTACTGGGTGGTCAGCAGGACGGTGGTGCCGTCGCGGACGAGGCGCCGCACCACGTCCCACAGGCCGCGGCGGGCCGCCGGGTCGAGGCCGGTGGTGGGCTCGTCGAGGAAGATGACATCCGGGTGCCCCACCATGCTCGCCGCCAGGTCCAGCCGGCGGCGCATCCCGCCCGAGTAGCCCTTGGCGGCCCGCCTGGCCGCCTCGCTGAGGGAGAAGAGTTCGAGCAACTCCTCGGCGCGGGCGGCGGCTTGGGCCCGGGTGGCGCCCAGCAGCCGCCCGATGAGTACGAGGTTGGCGTAGCCGGAGAGGGTCTCGTCCACCGAGGCGTACTGGCCGGTGAGGCCGATGCGGCGGCGCACCTCCTCCGGTGCCGCGACCACGTCGAGACCGGCCACCCGGGCCCGTCCCGCGGTCGGCAGCGACAGGGTGCTGAGGATGCCGACGACGGTGGTCTTCCCGGCGCCGTTGTGCCCGAGCAGGCCGAGGACCGTGCCGCGTTCCACGGTCAGGCTCACCCCGTCCAGGGCCTTTGTCCGGCCGAACGTCTTGGTGACGTCCGTCAATTCGATCATCGGGGTCTCCATGGAATTCCCTTCACTCGGCACAGATAAGTCCGCTGCCGGTCTTCGGGATTTCGAGGGATGACCGAAAGGGACCCCATGGGCCGTCGCCTGTACCCGTACGGTAGCCGCGGTGGGCGAATTCCTGGAGCGCGGATCAGAATTGTCGAACTGGTATTGCGGAACTCGGAGAAGGTGTACGGGCCGCCGTCTCAGTCCAGGGGGAGGACCGCGCCGACCCGCCAGCCCCTGTCGCCGTGCGGCCCGTACTCCAGGCTTCCGCCGAGGGCCGAGGCCCGCTCGGCGAGCCCGGTCAGGCCGGTGCCCCCGCCGTGCCGCCCGCCATCGCCGAGGAGGCCGCCGGCGGATTCGGTGATCGACGGGACGCTGTTGACGACCGACACCTCCAGCACGGGGAGTTGAGTCTCCGGTGGCCCGCATACCGCCACGGACACGGTGACCAGCGGGGTGGCGCCCGCGTGCCGGCGGATGTTGGTGAGCGCCTCGACCACGATCCGGTGGGCGGTGTTCGCCACCTCGCGCGGCACCCGGTCCGCCTCCTCGGGGGTGAGCCGGATGTCCGCCCGTACCTCGGCCCGTCCGGTGTCCCGGAACCGGTCCACCACATCGGCGATATCGCCGAGACCGTAGGCGTGCGGGGCGGTCTCGGCGGGGCCGGTGCGCCCGCCGCCGGCGGAGTCGTCCAGCATCCGGACGGTGCGGTCCATGGAGTTGAGCGCCTGGAGTCCGGCGGCCTCGATCTGACGGAGGATCGGCAGCACCTCCTGTGGCCGGTCGGCGCCGACGACCTGCGCCGCCTGGGCCAGGACCACGATGCCCGAGACATCGTGGGCGACGAAGTCATGCAGATCGCGGGCGAGTTCGAGCCGCTGATGACGGCGCGCCTCCCGTACCGAGGTCAGCCGACGGGACTCCAGGCCGCGCAGATATCCGCCGACGGCGCCCGCGGCGATCGCGCCCAGGGCGAAGAACGCGCTCTGTGCGGCGGCCTCCAGCAGGGTCGGCGGGACCTGGAGCCGCAGGATCACCGTCGAGGCCAGCAGCCCGAGCACCGGGCAGAGGACGATGGCGGTACGGGCCGGGGCGTACCGGGCGAGCAGGCAGAGCAGCAGCAGGGTCGCGGCGATCTCCACCAGCGTCAGCAGTCCCGCCGAGCGGAGGGTCTCCGGGGGGTGGGAGAAGGCGGTGCCCAGTGCGGAGGCCGCCGTCAGCACGAGCACCACCGGCACCATCGGCACCCGGTCCCGCCAGCCCGCCACGGCCAGCGCGGCGAGTACCGCCACCGTCATGGTGGCGGCCGGACGCCACCCCGCCGTCCCGCCCGCGACCAGCCCGCCCAGCACCGTGAGCACGGCCAGCGCGGCACAGGCCGGGCGGAGCACCCGGGTACGAAGGCGGTTCCCGCCGCTTGTGATCATCCGCCGCATCCTAGGGGGTGTCTCCCAGAGCCGGGGCGGCGGGAAGCGGGGCGGTATCCCGGATGTTCCGCCGCCGGCCGCCGTGGGGGGGGGCGTCCTTTTGGTGACAACTCCGGGACGCCGGGCGGCTTTTCCGGTGCGGGGAGAGGCGGAAAGGCGGCATGTTGGCATTTACCTGCCAGGGCGGCAAAGGGACGGAGGACCGCTCAGGGCCCTTCTCTAGAATCCCTGCGGTGCGAGCGTCGCCGATTTCTCGGGGAAGGCAAGGAAATGCCTGGTGAGAACGGATCGGAACCATCGGAACTGGACCGGTTGCTGCCCGAGTGGCATTTCCGGGAGCTGCACCGCGTTCCGGTCCGGGGGGTGGCGACGGACCGGGTGATGGCGGCGGTCCACGCCACGACCTGGGGCGAGGCGCCGCTGGCCCGCGCCCTGGTGGCCCTCACCCGGGCCGATGTCTCGGCCGGCCGGCGCATCGTCCCGGACTTCCTCAGCACCATGGGCGAGGTGGCGCCCAGCGCCGAGGACGAGTTCCTCTTCGTCGGCGCCCAGGCGCCGGGCGACACACCCCGTCCCCCGGGCACCCTGCTGGAGATCGTCACCGGCTGCCGGGAACCGGGCATCCTCAAGGTCGGGATGAACGTCCGTTACGCGCAAGGGGTGTTGAGCTCCGAGACCCGCATCCTGGCCACCGATGAGCGGACCCGCCGGGTGTTCGCGCCCTACTGGTACCTGATCCGCGCCGGCAGTGGGCTGACCCGCAGATCCATGCTGGCCGCGATCCGCCGCCGGGTCCTGCGCGAGTCCCGCCGGAGCTGACCGGCACCGGCCGCCTCCTTCCGGCAAAGGGGGCTACAACACGGCCCGTTGACCGTTCAGGGCGTCCATCCGGTGGGGCAGCCCGCTCCACACCGCGGGTGTGTAGAAGTGGCCGCCGTCCAGGCGGGTGGCGGTGAACGGGCCGGCGGCCAGCGCGCGCCAGGCGGCGACGGCCGTCTCGTCCAGGTCGTCGTCCACCCCGTACAGCAGTTGGAGCGGCACGCCGAGCCGGTCGCCGCCGCGGTGGCGGCGGCTGTCCGAGGCGACCAGGTCGGCGCGGAAGATCTCCACCGCCATCGCCGTCAACTCCGGTTCGCCGCACACCTCTTGGGGCAACTGGCCGGAGCTGAGCATCCACTCCAGGAGTTCCGCGTCGGTGTTCCCCGAGTGCGGTGGGGCGCCGGGCGGACCGGTGCGCTCGCCGGGTGCGGGCGCCGCGGAGACGACCACCGCCGCGGGCGCCCGCAGCCCGGCGCGTTCGGCGCGCAGCGCCAAGTCGAAGGCGAGCGAGGCGCCCATGCTGTGCCCGAAGAGCACATAGTCGCGGCTCGCGGTGGACCGCAGGGCGGCCAGGGCGTCGCCCAGCAGCTCGTCCCAGGTGCCGGCGAAGGGCTCGCCGTAGCGGGCCTCCCGGCCCGGGTAGCAGTACAGGGCGAGTTCGGTGTCCCCGGGCAGGGCTTCGGCCCAGGGGCGGAACGGGGCGGTGCCGCCCCCGCAGTAGCTGAGGCAGAACAGGGTCCGGTGGGCCTCGGGCCGCGGGCGTGGACGGATCGGTTGCCCGGTCATCGCGGCGCCTCCTCTCGTTGCCGTCGGTCGGCTCGCGGCACGGTAGCCCGGCGCGGAGGGGCGGTGCCGGGGCCCGGTGAAGAATCTTCGATGCCCCTGCGGTGACAGTCGGTGTGCGAATGAGTCCGCTGGGTGACGGAAGTGGGCGGCTGCTGTACGGCCGGTGGGGACCCGCGGCGGTTTCCGGGCCCTTTGCCCGGCTGCCGGAGCGGTGGCGGAAACGGTGGCAACGCATTATTCAATTCTTCTCATCGAAATCTCTCGACCGCCTGGTGCGCGTGCTTACCGGCAGACCTTGTCGGTGTGTTTCCCGGCTGCGTAGGGTCGGCTCGAATTGGGCGACCGTGCCAGGAAGGGAAGAAGTTCATGGCCAATCCGTTCGAGGATGAAGAAGCCGAGTACCACGTACTGGTGAACGATGAGGGGCAGCATTCCCTCTGGCCCGTGTTCGCGGAGATTCCGGCCGGCTGGCGGAAGGTGCACGGAGCCGCCGCACTCCAGGAATGCCTCGACTATGTGAACGAGAACTGGACCGATATGCGGCCGCGGAGCCTCGCCGTCGCCATGGACGCCGGGTCCGCCTGAGCGGTACCGCCCGGCCCCATCGAGAAACCTCCGTCCCCCTCAAGAAAACCTCTGGGAGAAAACAATGCCGGCACTCGCCGAAGACCGTCGCACCGCCGTCCGGGACATCGTCGTGGACATCCTGGAACTGGAGGAGGAAGTGGTCACCGACACCAGTCTCTTCATCGACGACCACGGCGCGGATTCACTGCGCGCAATCGAGATCCTCGCCGCCCTGGAGCGGGAGTTCGATATCACCATCGACCAGGCCAAGCTCGCCGAGATGGTGAATCTGGAGGCCGTCTACCAGGTCGTCGCGGAGGCTCCCGCCCGCTGACCGCCGTCTGCCGGTCCGAAGGTCAAAGGAGAAAGAAATGCCCTCAGTACGCCCCGGTGCGACCGGGAAACGCCGGGTGGTTCTCACCGGTTTCGGAGTGATCTCCAGCATCGGCATCGGGGCCGAGGAATTCACCCAGGGCCTGCGGGCCGGCCGCAGCGGCACCAGTCCCATCTCGCTGTTCGATGTGACGGGCTTCGTCCATGTCAACGGCTGCGAGGTGCGGGACTTCGACCCCGAGCAGTGGATATCCCGCACCCCGGTACGGGAGTTGGGCCGCGCCAGCCGCTTCGCCGTGGCGGCGGCCGTGATGGCGCTGCGGGACGCCGGGCTGGACCCCGGGGGGCTCGCCGGACGGCGGGGCCTGATCTCCGTCGGCACCACGGACGGCGAGTCCTACGACCTCGACCGGCTGGTGGCCGCCGAACTCGCCGACGGGCCGGAGCAGATGGACCCGGAGACCGTGCGGCGCGTCTCACCGGCCAGGCTCTCCACCACCATCGCGCAGGAACTCGGCCTCGCCGATGTCGAAGCCCCCACCATCGCCACCGCCTGCTCCGCGGGCAACTACGCGATCGGCTACGGCTTCGACGCGGTCGGCTCCGGAGAGGTGGACTACGCGCTGTGCGGCGGCGCCGACGCCATGTGCCGCAAGACCTTCACCGGCTTCTACCGCCTCGGCACCATCGCCCCCGAGCGGTGCAGCCCCTTCGACATCGACCGCAAGGGCATCCTCACCGGTGAGGGCGCCGGCGTCCTGGTGCTGGAGAGCCTGGACAGCGCCCTCGCCCGCGGCGCCACCATCTACGCCGAGGTCCTCGGCTACGGCCTGAACTGCGACGCCTACCACCAGGTCGCGCCCAACGGCGACAGCGTCGCCCAGTGCATGAGTCTGGCGCTGGAGAACGCCGGAGTGAAGCCCGAGGAGGTCGATCTGATCTCGGCGCACGGCACCGGCACCAAGGCCAACGATGTGACCGAAGCAGCCGCCATCCGCGCGGTGTTCGGCAGCGAACCGCCCCGCACCGTGTCGCTGAAATCCATGCTCGGCCACACCATGGGCGCCGCCAGCGCCCTCGGGGCGATCGCCTGCGGCCTCGCCCTCACCCACGGCTTCATCCCGCCGACCATCAACCACACCCGCACCGACCCCGACTGCCCGATCGACTGCGTACCCAACCACGCCGTCGAGGCCGATCTGCGCATCGTGCAGAACAACGGCCTCGCCTTCGGCGGCAACAACGCCATCGCCGTCCTCGGCCGCTACGACGGGGACGGTGAGCCCCGGTGACCTACCCGATCATCGGTACCGGAGCGATCGCCTCCATCGGCGCCGACCCCGGTGAGATCTTCGACAGCCTGTGTGCCGGGCGCAGCGGACTCGGCCCGCTGAAGGCCTTCGACCGCACCCGGTACAACGCCCAGCAGTTGTTCGAGATCGACGACCGGCGGGACGAGGGCGTCGACGAACCGGGCCGCGCCACCCGCTTCCTGGTGCACGCCGTACGCCAGGCGGTGCGCGACGCCGGGCTCCCCGACGACCTCTCCGGCATCCCGGTACTGGTCGGCACCGGGCTGCGCGAGCTGCGTTCGCTGGAGCTGTGGTGGCGCGACGGCGTCCCCTTCGACGCCGACGGGCTGCACTTCGAACGGGCGCTGGCCGAGGAGTTCGGCGCCGACGACACCCACACCTTCGCCGGGGCCTGCTCGGCGTCCCTCTACGCGCTGGCGCTCGGCTGGGACCTGCTGGAGCTGGGCGAGGCCGACACCGTCGTGGTGGCCGGCTGCGACGTGGTCACCGAGAGCATGTTCGGGCTCGCCGACCGGGTCCAGTTCGATCCGCCGCCCGATGTCCGCCCCTTCGACGACCGGCGGCGCGGCACCATCCTCGGCGAGGGCGCCGCCGCCGTCGTCCTCACCCGCGACGCGGGCGAGCGCCCCGTCCGCGGCCTGCTGCACTCGGTGGCCGCCAACTGCGACGCACACCACCAGACCGCGCCCGACGAGGCGGGCGTCACCGCCGCCGTACGACAGGCCCAGCGGCGGGCCGGGGCGGAGCCGGCCGATATCGACCTGGTGGTCCTGCACGGCACCGGCACCCCGCTCAACGACCGCACCGAGGCCGTCGTCACCGGCGGCGTCTTCGACGGCTCCCGGCCCGCCCTCACCGGCGTCAAGTCGCTCACCGGCCACACCTCGGGGTCGGCCGGACTGCTCAGCCTGATCACCGCCCTGCGCGCACTGGCCACCGGGCTGGTACCGCCGGTGGCGAATCTGGCCCAACCCATGGCGGAGGCACGGGAGTTGAACCTGGTGACGGGGGAGCCCCTGGCCGCGCCGCTGCGACTGGCGCAGGTCAACAGCTTCGGCTTCGGCGGAGTCAACGCCGTCGCCGTGGTGGGGGGTGCGGTATGAGTGCCGTCGTCACCGGGGTGGCCGTGGCGCTGCCCGGGACCGCCGACCCGGAGGGTCTGCTCGGCCCGGCGCCGACCGGGGCCGCACCCGTCGACCCCACCGCCGTCATCGGCCGAAAGGGCCTGCGGTTCAACGACCGCGCCACCCGGCTCGGCCTGCACCTCGCCCATGGCGCACTCACCGACGCCGGGCTCCTCCACGACGGCGAACCGACCGTGCCCGGCGACCGGATCGCCACCGTGGTCAGCTCCAACCTGGGCAACGCGGACACCGTGTGCCGGGCCGTGCAGAGCATCGCCAAGGGGTCCACCATGGCCCTGCGTCCCATGGACACCCCCAACGCCTCCAGCAACATCACCGCCTCCGAGACCGCTATCCGCTACCGGCTGCGCGGCCCCAACCTCACGGTGTGCAACGGCGGTTCGTCCGGTCTCGACGCGCTGCGCTGGGCCGCCGTACTGCTGCGCTCCGGCCGCGCCGACCATGTACTGGTCACCGGGGTGGAACCGGACAACGAGGTCACCCGCAGGCTGGTCGGCGGACCGGTGGCCGACGGGGGAGCGGCCGTCGTACTGAGCCGGGCCGGCACCGCACCGGCCCGGGCGCGGCTCGGCGCTGTGGTCCGCACCGCCACCCCGGCCGCCACCGCCGCCGCGCTCCGCGCCCGGCACCCCGGCGACAGCCTCTGGCTCGACGCCGGTACGGACGCCGTCCCGCCCGGTGAGCGGCGGATCACGCTGGCCGACCGGGGCGAACTCTCGGGCGCGCTGGGCGTGGTGCAGTGCGCGGCCGCGGTCGGCTGGTTCGCCCGCGGCGGCGGCCCGACCACCGTGCACGCCCTGGCCGGCCGCGCCGGAGTGTCCCTGCTGGCCCCGGGGAGCGGTCGATGAGCGGTGACGGGGCCAATGTCGTGCTGCTGCACGGGCTCGGCAACAACGAGGGCGTCTGGTCGCGGATCGCCGGCCACTGGCGCCCCGGGCTGCGCGTCCACACCCCCCGGCTGCCCTGGCACAGCGGCGGTATCACCGAGTGGCGCCACCAGGACGACTCCACCGCCCTGCTGGCCGGACTCCTCGACCGGATACCCGGCGGAGCGGACCTGGTGGTGGCCCACTCGTTCAGCTCGGTGCTGATGCTCGACCTGCTGAGCCGCCGCGCCGCCGAGGGCCGTCCGCCCGACACGGCTGGTGTCGTCCTCGCCAACCCCTTCTACCAGGACGACGCCGACGACTTCCGGTGGGACATGATCGCGCCCACCCTGGACGACTTCCCCCGCACCATGGCCGAGTCGATCCGGCTCTCCACTCCGGGCCACCCCATCGAAGCGGGCCGCCTCGCGGACATGGCGCGGCGGATGACCGAGTGGATCGGGCCCTACGGCTGGCTCAGGTTCTTCGAGAACTACCTGCGCACACCGCTGTTCCCGGTCCAACTGGTCGACACCCCCGTCCTGGTGGTCGGCGGCGGCGCCGACCGGTCCGCACCGGCCGCCCACGCCCGCACCCTCGCGGACGCGCTGCCTTCGGGCGAGTGCCTGATCCTGCCCCGCTGCGGCCACTTCCCGATGCTGGAGCAGCCCGCCCGACTCGCCGCCGCCGTACACGAGTTCCTCGACCACCGCGCACTGCGCCCCCGCCCTCTCCGCACGACGTGACACGTTCCGACCTGAAGGAGTCCGTGATGGACCTGACGCCCGACCCCGCGGTGGCGGCGCTGCTGCAGACCCCGACCACCGCCCGGCTGCGCCCCCTGTCCGAGGGCAACAACATCAGCTTCGCCATCGGCTTCAAGCACATCAACTACCTGGCCGAAGCGGCCGTACGGGACCACTTCCGGCAGGCCGGGCTGCCCGTCGGGGACCTCTACCGGCGCTTCGGGCTCGGCTTCGACCTGGTCGACATCCGCTCCCGGCTCGGCGCGCTCCTCGACATGGACGACGAGGTCGAAGCCGTCGTCACCCCCAAGGTCCCGGACGGCGACCGGTTCCGTTTCCGCGTCGAGCAGTTCGTGGCGCGGGACGGCCGCCGGGTGCGGTGCGCCGACTCCACCGTGGCCGTGGCGCTGCGCGTGGACGGCCATATCGCCGCCGAGGAGACCGCCCCCGCCGGACTGGAGCGGTTCACCACCGCCCGCCTGGGCACCGGCGAGCGGCTGGAGGTGGCCGCGGCGCCCGTCCCGTACGGCGAGTTCACCGCCGGGCGCGGTACCACCGCCGACCCGGTGCTCAGCGAACTCATCGGCGAGACCAACGCGTTCGGCTGGCGGTGGCGCGTCGGCTACTTCTACGGCCACTACAACGAACGCGTCCAGATGTCCGGGTTCCTGCGGATCATGGAGGAGGTCGAGGACCTCTTCCTCGCCGATCGCGGCCTCGCCATCAAGGAGGTCCTGGACACCCGCGGCTGGATCCCCGTCGTCACCCAGTCCCGCGTCCAACTCCTCGACGAGACCCTGATGGAGGAGGAGGTCTACACCGTCTACACGGTGGAGAACATCCTCAAGACCCTCCTCTACTCCACCCGCATGGACTGCTACGTCCTGCGCGACGGCCACCTGGTGAAGACCGCCACCGGCACCATCACCCACGGCTATCTCCAGGAAGTGGCGCCCAACCGCTGGGAGTTGGCCGCGTTCGACCAGGCCACCGTGCGCGCCCTCACCACACCCCGCAAGGCCGTCTCATGAACGCCGCGACGACCCCGCCGCCGGTGATCACCGGCTGGTCGGCGATCTCCCCGCACGGCATCGGCGCCGCGGCCTTCGCCGAGGGCCTGCGCGCCCAGCGGCCCACCGCGACGGCCGTCGACACCGAGCGCTGGCGGGTCCCCGCCGGCCGGGCCCACCTGGTACCCGGCTTCGAGGTCCGCGAGGCGCTCGGCAGGAAGGGCACCCGCTCCATGGACCGGGTCACCGGGCTCGCGGTCGCCGCCGTCGGCTCCCTGCTCGACCAGCCGGGAGCCCGCCGCGAGACGGAGACCGGCGGGCGGGCGGGCCTGGTCCTCGCCACCACCACGGGCAGCGCCGCCAGCATGATGGACTTCACCCGCAGCTCCCTGGAACGCGCGCATCCCTCCGACGTGGACCCCGCGGTCATCCCCAACGCGGTGATGAACTGCGCGGCCGGGCAGTGCGCCATCCGGCACGGCATCAAGGGCCCCAACACCACCCTGGCCGGTGGCCGCGCCGCCGGACTGCTCGCGCTGAACTACGCCACCCGCCTGCTGGCCAACGGCCGCGCCGACTCCGTACTCTGCGGCAGCGCCGAGGAGTTCTCCCACGCCCGGTACTGGCTGGAGCGGCACAGCCGGGGCGCCGAAGCCCCGGGGGTCGCTCTCGGTGAGGGCGCCGCCGTGCTGCTGGTCCGCCCCGGCGACGCCGCCGGCCCCGAACGGCCGCCGCTCGCCGAGGTGTTGGCGGTCGGCTCCCGCGTCGCCACCGGCAGCCGGGTCCGCGGCGCCCTGGAGACCTGCGTACGCTCCGCCCTCGACCAGGCCGGAGTGGACCCCGAGGGGGTGTGGGCCGCGGTCCCCAGCGACGCGCCCGGACTCCTCGGGCACCTCGAACGGGAGGTCCTCACCGAGATCTGCGGGAGCACCGCTCTCGCACAGGTGCCGGCCATCGGCAGACTCGGCGATCTGTCCGCGGCGACCACCCAGTTCCAGATCGCCGCACTGCTCGCCGTCGCCGCGCAGGACCCCGCCGCCGCGGGCCGGGCCGCCGTGGTGACGGCCGCCGACCGGGATGGCTCCCTGGTCTGCGCGGTACTCCGCACGGCGGGAGCCCGATGAAGGCCCCGCCGGCCGCCGCGGGCACGGCCAGCCCGGTCGCCGCTCCGGTCCGCGTCGAGGCGCGCACGGCGGAGGGCCTCACCGCGGCGGCGAGTGTCCACATCCTCGACGGGGAGCCGGTGTTCGCCGGGCACTACCCGGGGTTTCCGATCTTCCCCGGGGTGTGCATCGTGGAGTGTGTGCGCCGGGCCGCCGCCGACGCCGCTCCGGACGTCGCGCCCGGGCCGCTGACCGCCGTGGAGTCGGCCCGCTTCGCCACCTCCGTCCACGCCGGCGACACCCTCGCCCTCACCCTCGACTGGCGCCGTACCGGGGCCGGTTGGCGCTGTGACGCGACCGCCGCCACCGCGCGGGGGCGGGCGGCCCGGGTCAAGCTGCGCTTCGCCGCCCGGGGAGGTGCGCGATGAACCCGGCCGAGGTCGCCGCGGCACTCCCGCACCGCTACCCGATGCTGCTGGTCGACCGGGTCGCCGAACTGGTGCCGGGGGAGCGGATCACAGCACTGAAGGCGATCACCCTCAACGAGCCCTGGTACGCGGGCGCGCCCGCCGGGTCCGACTACCCGCAGGTCCTGCTGGTCGAGTCCTGGGGGCAGTCGGCGGGCCTGCTCGCCCTGGCCTCGGGCGGCGCACCCGAAGACCAGGTCATGGTGTTCGGCTCGGTGACCGGGGCAGAGTTCACGCTGCCGGTGCGGCCCGGCGATGTCATCGAGCACCGGGTGCGGATCGCGCTCGCGCTGCCCGACTCCGTTGTGTTCGAGGGGAGTTGCCACCGCGGCGAGGACACCGTGATGACCGTGGACCGCATGGTGATGGCCTTCCGCCCCGCCGGAACACTGCGCCCCGCCGGAACACTCCGCGCTGCCGGAACACCGCGCCCCGCCGAGCCGCCCGTACCCGTGTCCGCCGCGCCCGGAAGAGAGACCCGATGACGACCGAATCCAGACCCGTGGCCCTGATCAGCGGGGGCTCCCGGGGGATCGGCCGGGCCGCGGTGCTGCGGCTCGCGGCGGACGGGCACGACATCAGCTTCTGCTACCACTCCAGCCCCGACGCGGCCGAGGTCCTCGCCAAGGAGGCCGGGGCGCTCGGCGCCCGGGTCCTGCCCCACCGGGTCGATGTCACCGACCCCGAAGCGGTACGCGAGTGGATCGCCCGCACCGAGGGCGACCTCGGCCCGGTGGACACCGCGGTCACCTCCGCCGGCATCACCCGCGACAAGGCCCTGGTGTCGATGTCCGACGACGACTGGCGCTCGGTGCTCGCCACCAACCTCGACGGCGTCTTCCACGTCTGCCGCATCGCCGCCTTCTCCATGATGAAGCGGCGCCGTGGCTCCCTCGTCAACATCTCCTCGGTCGCCGGGGTGTACGGCAACGCCACCCAGACCAACTACGCCGCCTCCAAGGCCGGGATCATCGGCTTCTCCAAGTCCCTCGCCAAGGAGATCGGCCGCTACGGCGTCCGCGTCAACGTCGTCGCGCCGGGCTTCGTCGACACCGACATGGTGGCCGCCGTCCCCGAGCGGGTGCGCACCAAGGCGCTCGCCGGAGTCGCACTCGGCCGGATGGGCACCGCCGAGGAGGTCGCCGACCTGGTGTCCTTCCTCGCCGGGCCGCGCGCCGCCTACATCACCGGATCCGTTGTCCAGATCGACGGGGGAATAGCACTGTGAGCACCGCAAGAGGCCGCAGGAAGCAGCCCAGATGGTACTTCTCGCTGCGCAGTCCGTACTCGTGGTTCGCCTACCGCGACCTCACCGAGAAGTACCCCGACGCCCTGGACCGCATCGAGTGGATCCCGTACTGGGAGCCGGACGAGGAGTCCACCCGGCTGCTGACCGGGGCCGGGGTGACCCTGCCGGTGATGCCGATGCACCGCACCAAGAACTTCTACATCCTGCGCGACGCCCGGCGCTGGGCGCACGCCCGCGGCTGGGAGGTGACCTGGCCGGTGGACCGGGCCCCGCACTGGGAGGTCTCCCACCTCGCCTACCTCGCCGCCGAGGACCAGGGCCTGGGCCGGTCCTTCGTCGAACTCGCCTACCAGGCACGGTGGTTGCAGGGCCGGGACCTCGCCGAACGCGAGACCGTCGCGGACATCGCCCGCGAACTCGGCCTCCCCGCGTCGCTCGCCGACTCCGTGGACGATCCGGACCTGCGCATCAGAGGAGTGGAGTGCCTGATCTCGGCCTACCACGACGACGCGTTCGGGGTGCCGTTCTTCGTCCACGGCCGTGAGCCGTTCTGGGGCGCCGAGCGGGTCAGCGCCTTCGTGGCCGCCGTACGCGGCGACCGCTGGGACGGCACCAGCGACGCACCCTTCGAGGCGCCGCCCTTCCGGGACCTCCCCGGCGGCGGCTCCAGCCCTGAGAGGAGCGAGTGATGACCACCACCGCCGCGCCCCCGCGCATCCTGCCCCGCTGGGTCACCCCGGGCGGCGAGCGGTCCGCGGGCACAGGCTGGGCCGCGCTCACCCGTCCCGTACCGCTGCGGCTGGCCGCCCGGGTGCGGCTGCTGGCCCGGCGGACCGGCACCGGCTGGGAGGCCGCACTGCTCGCCGCGCACACCGCGGTACTGACCGCGCTGAGCGGCGAGGACACCCTGCACACCGGGTACACCGCGCCGGACGGCGGTCCCCCGCGGGCCCGTACCGTCGGCCTCGGCGGGGGGAGTTGGCGGGAGCTGCTCACGGCCTCGGCGCGCTCCGCGGCCGAACCGGTCGAGGGCCTCTTCGAAACCGTCCTCGACCTCGGCCAGGACGGCCCGGGGGAGCCGCCCGCGGGCACCGTCCTCACCACCCGGCTCCACCCGGACCAGGGCGGTCTGAGCCTGACGCTGCGCTTCCGCACCGATGTGGTGGACGCCGAGGCCGCCGCCCGGATCGCCGGCTACTACCTGGCCGCCCTCACCGCGCTGGCCGCGGAACCTGATTCCCCGGTACGCGCCCACAGCCTGCTCACCGCCGCGGAACACCGCCACCAGATCGACCGACTCGCGGGTCCCGCGGTCGAGTTGCCGGACAAGAGGTTCCATCAGCTCTTCGAGGAGCGGGCCGCCCGCAGACCCGGGGACACCGCCGCCGTCCACGCGGGCACCACCTGGACCTACGGGGAACTCAACACCCGCGCCAACCGGATCGCGCACGCCGTCCTCGCCCGCGACCCCGAGCCCGAAGCCGTGGTCGCCGTGGTCACCGAACGGAACCTCGACTGGCTGGCCTGCGTCCTCGGCGTCCTCAAGGCGGGCTGCGCCTATCTGCCCGTCGAACCGCACGCCCCCGCCGACCGGATGGCGCGCACCCTGGCCCGCAGCGGCTGCCGCCTGGTACTCACCGAGGACGGCGTCCCCGACCACCTCACCCGGGCCGCACCGGCCGGAACGGAACTGCTCACCACGGCCGCCGCCCTGGCCGAGGACCACCCCGGCACCGACCCCGAAGTCCCCGTCACCGCGGACCAACTCGCCTATCTGTACTTCACCTCGGGCTCCACCGGCGAACCCAAGGGCGCCATGTGCGAGCACGCCGGGTTCCTCAACCACCTCCTCGCCAAAATCGAGGACCAGGGGATCGGCGCCGGGCAGGTCATCGCCCAGACCGCCCCGCAGTCCTTCGACATCTCCCTGTGGCAACTGGTCGCCGCACTGCTGGTGGGCGGCTCCACCCTGATCGTGGAGCAGGAGGCGATCCTCGATGTGGACCGCTTCCTCGACACGGTCGAGGAGGGCAAAGCCGCCGTACTCCAACTCGTCCCCTCCTATCTGGAGGTGGTCCTCAGCCGCCTGGAGGAGCGGCCGCGCCCCCTGCCCGCGCTGCGCTGCCTCTCGGTCACCGGCGAGGCACTGAAGAAGGAGCTGGCGGTCCGCTGGTTCGACCGCTTCCCGCAGGTGCCCCTGGTGAACGCCTACGGCCTCACCGAAACCAGCGACGACACCAACCACGAGGTCATGACCCGGGTACCGGCCTGGGACTCGGTGCCCCTGGGCCGCCCCGTGCGCAACGTCCGCGTCTATGTGGTGGACGAGGCGCTGCGCCCGGTGCCCCTCGGCGCCCCCGGCGAGATCGTCTTCTCCGGGGTGTGCGTGGGCCGCGGCTATGTCAACGACCCGGAACGGACCGCCCAGTCCTTCACCGAGGACCCGCACCGGCCGGGCCAACGCCTGTACCGCTCGGGCGACTTCGGGCGCTGGCTGCCCGGCGGCACCCTGGAGTTCCTCGGCCGGCGCGACGCCCAGGTCAAGATCCGCGGATTCCGGATCGAGATCGGCGAGATCGAGAACCAACTGGTGCGGCTGCCCGACGTCCGCGACGGCGCCGTCGTCGTGGTCGACCTGCCCGACCGGGGCCGCCACCTCGTCGCCTTCCAGAGCGGCGCCGACACACCCTCCGACACCCTGCGCGAGCGGCTGCGGCAGACGCTGCCCCCGTACATGGTGCCCGGCCAGGTGGTGCGGCTCGACGCCCTGCCGCTCACCGGCAACGGCAAGACCGACAAGAAGGCCCTGCGGACGCTCGCCGCCCGACTCGCCGCCCAGGACGAGGCGGAGGGCCACGAGGCTCCGGCGACCGACACCGAGCGGCGCCTCGCGGCCGCCTGGGCCGAGGTGCTGTCCCTGCCCGCCGACCGCGTCGGGCGCGGCGACGGCTTCTTCGACCTGGGCGGCACCTCCCTCTCCGCGGTCCGGCTGGTCGTCAAGGCGGGGCGGGCGTTCACCCTGCGCGATGTCGTCGCCCACCCCGTACTGCGGGACCTCGCCCGCTTCCTCGACGAGGGCCGACCGGCCACGCCCGCCCCCACGGACCGGCCCACCGCCGCCACGGCACCCGCCGCCGTGCCGGGCGCCGAGCCCTTCCCGGTGGCCCGCACCGAGGGCCGGCCCGCCGTCCTGGTACTCGACGGGCCCGCGCCCGCCGACCCGGCGGACTGGGTCGCCCGGCACGCCGACCGGCTGCGCGCCACCGTCGGCGAGCACGGCGCGCTCCTGGTCCGCGGCCTCGGCCTCGCCGACGCCGAGACCGTCGGCCGCACCGGCCGCGCCCTGCTGCACGAGGTGATGACCGAACGCGAGGGCTTCGCCCCGCGCCACGCCCTCGCCGACGGGGTGTACTCGTCCTCGGAGTGGCCCGTCGACCAGCCCATGTGTATGCACCACGAGCTGAGTTACGCCCGGGAGGTCCCCGGCACCCTGCTGTTCGCCTGCCTCACCGCACCCGGGTCCGGCGGAGTCACCGGCGTCAGCGACTCGGCCGAGGTCCTCGCGGCACTCCCGCCCGAACTGGTCGCCCGCTTCGAGACCGAGGGCTGGCAGATCGACCGCACCTACACCGAGACCGTCGGCGTCGGCCTCGCCACCGCCTTCGGCAGCGACGACCGGGCCGCCGTCGAGGCGTACTGCGCGCCCCGCGGCATCGAGTGCCGCTGGCAGGCCAACGGCGATCTGCGCACCCGGCAGCGGGCCGCCGCCGTACTGACCCACCCGGTGACCGGACGGCGCGGCTGGTTCAACCAGATCGCCTTCCTCAACGAGTGGACCCTCGACCCGGTGATCCGCGAGTACCTCACCTTCGAATTCGGCGCCGACGGCCTCCCGTTCAACAGCCGCTACGGCAGCGGCGCGAGCCTCGACGAGGACACCGTGCTCACCATCAACGGCGTCTACGAGAAGCACACCCTGCGCGAGCCCTGGCGCGACGGCGACCTGCTGATCGTGGACAACCTGCGGATGGCGCACAGCCGGGAGCCCTACGAGGGGGAGCGGCAGATCGCCGTCGTCCTCGGCGACCCGGTGACCGTCCCCGCCCACCCCTGACCGACCGCCGTCCCGCCCCGCCGGGCGCGGCCCGCCGCGCCCGGCCACCGACCAACGATGGAGCAGACCATGTCCCGCCAGCCGCTTGTGCCGCCGTTCGCCGTCATCACCGGTGCCCAGGTGGCCGAGGTGCTCACCGGCAGTGAGAAACAGGTAGTCGACCTCGTGGAGGACGTCTACAAGCTGCACGGCCGGGGCGACTCGGTCAACCCGCCCTCGTACTTCCTGCGCTTCCCCGACCGCCCCACCTCGCGCATCATCGCGCTGCCCGCCTCGGTCGGCGGCGAGCGGCCCACCGACGGCCTGAAGTGGATCTCCAGCTTCCCGGACAACGTCGCCGCCGGAATCCCGCGCGCCTCCGCCGTCCTCATCCTCAACGACCACACCACCGGCTATCCGACGGCCTGTCTGGAGAGCTCCATCATCAGCGCCTCCAGGACCGCCGCCTCCGCTGCGCTCGCCGCCGACCGCCTCAGCCGGGGCCGCCGCGCCCGCCGCGTCGGCTTCATCGGCGGCGGCCTCATCGGGCGCTACATCCACCGCTATCTGGAGGCCACCGACTGGGAGTTCGACGCGCTCGGCGTCCACGACCTGTCACCGGACCACGCCCGCGGATTCGCCGACTACCTGGAGAGCCGCCCCGGCGACACCCCCGTCACCGTGCACCAGAGCGCCGAGGACCTCATCCGCGGCAGCGACCTCGTCGTCCTCGCCACCATCGCCCCCAGCCCCTACCTCCACGACCCGGACTGGTTCGGCCACAACCCCCTCGTCCTCAACGTCTCCCTGCGCGACCTGGCCCCCGAGATCCTGCTCGGCTCCGCCAACATCCTGGACGACGTGGAGCACTGCCTGAAGGCCGAGACCTCCCCCCACCTCGCCGAACAGCTCACCGGCGGACGGGACTTCATCGACGGCACCCTCTGCGACGTACTGGAGGGCCGCGTCCGGCTCCCCGAGGACCGGCCCGTCGTCTTCTCCCCGTTCGGCCTCGGCGTACTCGACCTCGCCCTCGGCCGGCACATCCTGGACGAACTGAGCGACACCGGCCGGCTGCACACCGTGGACGGCTTCTTCCACGAACTGGACCGCTACGGCCGCGCCACGGCCGACGCGGAGCACCAGGGAACGCGGTGACGAAGTGACGGTCATCACCGCCCCGTACGAGATCAACGTCGACGATGTGTTCGTGGACCTGGAGGGCGTCTTCGGGGTGCCCCTCCACCTCAAGTACGAGGGGATCAACCTCGCCGGGTCCGTCAAGCTCAAGGCCGCCTTGGAGATGGTGCTCGCAGCCGAACGCGACGGAATCCTCACCCCGGGCGCCGTGCTGGTGGAGTCCTCCTCGGGCAATCTGGGCGTCGCCCTCAGCATGATCGCCGCACACCGCGGATACGGCTTCGTCTGCGTCACCGACTCCCGCTGCAACCCGGCGACCCGTCGGCTGATGGAGTCCTTCGGCGCCCGCGTCCTGGTCATCTCCCGGCCCGACCGCGAACGCGGCCTGCTGGGCGCCCGGATCGACTATGTGCAGCGCCTGGTCGACTACGACCCCCGGTACGTCTGGCTCAACCAGTACGTCAACCCGCACAACTGGCTGGCCCACTACCGCACCACGGGGCCCGCCATCGCCCGCCAGTTCCCCGACCTCGACGTGCTGTTCGTCGGCGCCGGCACCACGGGCACCCTGATGGGCTGCGCCCGCTACCTCAGAGCGCAGCGGCTACCGGTACGGGTGGTCGCGGTGGACAGCGTCGGCTCGGTGACCTTCGGCGGCCCGGCCGGCACCCGGCACATCCCCGGACTCGGCGCCGGCGTACGGCCCCAACTCCTGGACGAGCGGCTGGTGGACGAGGTCGTCATGGTGCCGGAGCGGGACACCCTGGAGAGCTGCCACGCCATGGCCCGGCAGGGCTTCCTGTTCGGCGGGTCCACCGGCACCGTCGTCAGCGGCGCCCTCGGCTGGCTCACCGCCCGCCCCCGCGGCGAACGCCTCACCGCGGTCGCCCTCGCCCCCGACCAGGGCGACCGCTACCTCGACACGGTGTACGACCCGGACTGGGTGGCCCGCAACCTGGGCACACCGCCACCCCGGGACCCGGCGGGGGAGAGCGGCACCAGAGAGCTGCAACCGGCGGTCGGCGCGGGCTGATCCAACCCCGGACCACGGCCGGAGCACCCCGATTCCGCGAAGGACGACAGCATGAACCCCGGCACCGCCACCGACACGGCCCCCACCACCGCGGACCGCTGGTTCCGCCGCTACTCCCGCACCCCCGCCCCCCGGCGCCGCCTGCTGGTTCTGCCGCACGCGGGCGGCTCGGCCAGCTTCTACCACGACTGGGGCACCGCCTTCGACCCCGGGACCGAGGTACTCGTCGCCCGCTACCCCGGCCGCCACGACCGGCTGCTCGACCCGTGCATCGACCGCATGGAAGAGCTGACCGAGCACCTCACCCGGGCCCTACTGCCGCTGCTCGACGTGCCGTTGACCCTCTTCGGGCACAGCATGGGCGCCTCCCTCGCCTACGAGACGGCCCTGCTGCTGAGCCGCCGGCACGGGGTGGCCGCCGAGTCCCTGCACGTCTCCAGCCGCAAACCGCCGCACCGGCTGACCCCGCGCCCGCTGCACGAACAGGGCGACACCGCGCTGATCGAGGAGGTCCGCCGCCTCGGCGGCACCGACGAGGCACTGCTCACCGACCCGGACCTGCGCGAGATCGTGATGCCCGCCATCCGCGCCGACTTCACCATCGTCGGCACCTACGGCCCCCGCCCCGCCGCCCCCGTCGACTGCCCCGTCTACGCCTACCTCGGCACCGAGGACCCGTCCATCACCCCCGACGACATGTCCGCCTGGTCCCAAACCGCCCCCCACGGCTTCCACCTCGACACCTTCCCCGGCGCCCACTTCTACCTGACCGAACACCGGCCCCGGCTCACGGAGTTGGTGGCGGGGCGGATGGTGCACGTGTGAAGTCCTTGGGCGCCGAGCGCGTCCAGTCAGGCCACGGTGTCTCTGGCAGACCCGAACACCTGGGGTCCGCTCCCCCCCGCTTTCAGTCGACGGTGCGCGAGATCGGCTCACGGGTGACGACGGCCTCCAGCATGTCGACATATGTGTCGACGTCGTCGTGGGCCGGCCGGGGCTCACCCTGTCGGTAGTCCAGGAGTTCGTACGCTCTCCCCGGAGACCCACCAGGACGCCGCCCGCCGCTACCAGCGGATCCATGCCTGGCTGACCGACTTGCCGGGCGACGGGTAGGACATCCGGGGCGCGAGAAGGGGTGTTGGCCCCTCCCTCGCGCTTCGGACAGGCCTGGCATGGGCATGTCTACATGTGTCAACTGTGGTGCTGTCAGCGGTAGTTCGGCTGGGGTCCTCGGGGCGGGGGAGGGCGGCGAGGGGTTTCTGCTGGGTCGCGCGGTGATGGCCACAGTGATGTGTTCGCGCTCGATCGTCGGTGCCACTGCCCGCCTTTGGAGGCCGCGTTGATCAGATCCCTGTCAGTCGTTTCCCGTAAATGGTCCGCCGTGCTGGCGGCCGTGGTGCTCGCGGGCGGTATCGCTCTCGGTGCGGCGCCGTCGGCGGCGGCGTTGCCGCCGGGTATCCCGTCGAAAGCTCAGGCGCAGAGTGAGTTGAACAGTCTGACCGTGCGGTCCGAGGAGTCGATGACCGGCTACTCCCGAAGCCTGTTCCCGCACTGGATCACCATCTCCGGTACCTGCAACACCCGGGAGACGGTGCTCAAGCGTGACGCGGACTCCTACACCGTCGACGCGAACTGCAATCTGACCTCGGGCAAGTGGTACAGCTACTACGAGGGTGTGACCCGCTCCTCCGCCTCGCAGATGTCCATCGACCATGTCGTGGCCCTCGCGGAGGCATGGCGGTCCGGTGCCAGGCAGTGGACCACCGACCGGCGCAAGGCGTTCGCCAACGACCTCAGCGGCCCCCAGCTCATCGCCGTGACCACCGAGATCAACAGCTCCAAGGGTGACCGCGATCCGGCCTCGTGGGTGCCGCCGCGCAGCGGTGCGCGCTGCACGTACGCGAAGATGTGGATCCACAGCAAGTACAAATGGGGTCTGCATCTGCAATCGTCGGAGAAGTCCGCGCTGCAGGGCCTGGTCGGCGCCTGCTCGTACTGACGCGGTCACCTAGGGGGTGTCAGCGGGGCGGTGTGAGTGATCGCGGACTTCGTGATCGCTCACACCGCCCTCACCGCCGTGCGTTACGCCGCGTCGCCCATCCACTCCTTCTCGTACGCCGCGTAGGTGCGGTCATGGGTCGCGAGGTGGACGAACTGGTCGACGTACTCCTGGAATTGGTCGTCGCCGCGCGGCACGGCGTACGCCTTCTCCGAGAACGTGAAGGGCTTGTCCGGGTGCAGGGAGCACAGTTCGGGGTGGATCTTGGACTGGTAGAGGGTCTCGCTCGCGTCCGTCATCATGACGTCGGCGCGGCCCGCGATGATCTCCTGGAAGATCGTGGTGTTCTCCGGGTGCAGCTTGATGGTGGCCTGTTTGATGTTCGCGCGTGCGAACTGTTCGTTGGTGCCACCAGGGTTGACGATGACGGTCGTGCCCGCCTTGTCGATGTCCTTCAGCGTGCCGTCGCCGAACTTCGCCTTGTCCGCGCAGCGCACGATGGGCGTCTTGCCGTCCTGGCGGGTGGGCTCGCTGAAGTACACCTGGCGGGCGCGCGGCAGGGTGATGGAGACGCCGCCGGCGCCGATGTCGCAGCGGCCCGAGGCGACGTCCTTAGTGAGATTGGCCCAAGTCGTCGCCACATAGCGCGGTTTGGCGTCGAGGCTCTTCGCCAGGTCGGCGGCCATCTTGATGTCGACACCGCTGTACGTGCCGTCGCTGGGGTCGAGGTGGGTGAAGGGGCGGTAGTCGCCCGTGGTGCACACCCGGAGGACACCGGTGCGCGGTACGGAGTCGAGGAGGCTGTCGTGCGGGTTGCCCTTGTTGCGGGCGTCCGCGGAGGCACCGGAGGACGCGGGTGCCGCGGCGGTGACGGTGAGGAGACCGGCGAGGGCAAGGATGGACAGGGCTGAGGCACGTTTCATCGGCGAGCTCCTTCGCGGGTGCCCGGGCGGCGGGGCCGCACCCGGGCGTTGGCTTCGGGGTGGGGGCGTGATCACTCTGGCAGAACCGCACCCGCCCGGGGAGACCCGTCCCACCAGTCGGGCGGTACGCCTCCACCCCGAGCGCCGGGAGCACGCGCCGGGAGCAACTCACTTACGCCGCCGACCACTTCGGCCTGTTGCCAGTCCCGGCCTCCCGGTCGCGCCAGGCCAGGGCGAGGTTCAGGAAGCCGTCGACCACGTCACCGTCTGCGGCGCCCGCCCCGTCTTCACCACGGCCCGGCGCTTCCCCGACGCTGGCGAGGTGGCCTAGGTCGGCGCGATGGGCTCCCGCCGTACACGCCTGGACCGCCTGGACCGCCTGGACCGGCTGAGGGCGGCCGGGGCCACCGACGCGGAGCCGGCCCGGCTGCGGTCACCGATCGGCCTGGATTCGAACGGCCGCACCCCTGCGCCGGCCATCCCGATGAGGCCGCCCTCTCGATCACCGCCGAGATCGTCGCCCACCGCCGCGGCGGCTCCGCCCTACCGCTCACGGGCGCCCGCCTCCCGATCGACCGCGAGGCCGCTCCGTTCGGCCGGGTGGCTCCGGGATGTGGTGGCGGGTCCGCCATCTGACCCAGCTTGTTCATCAAACCCGCCCCTGTTCCGCGGCCCGGCCCCGAGGATGGGGGAGCGCCATGACGCCATGACCAGATCCATCCTTGTCCGAAGAGAGATCACCAGACATGTCTGCTCAAGAACTCGCGCACCATCCGCCCCAGCGCATCGGCGTGGTCGCCGAGTCCGTCCCCGGGGAGACCCGAGTCGCGGCGACCCCGGCGACGGTGCGTCAACTGCTCGGCCTCGGCTATGAGATCGCCGTCGAGTCCGGGGCCGGCGAGGCCTCCGGCTTCACCGACCAGGCCTACACCGACGCCGGTGCGGAGATCGGCAAGGCCTGGGACGCGGATGTCGTACTGAAGGTGAACGCACCGTCCGGTGCCGAGATCGGCCGGCTGCGGCGGGGTGCGACCGTGCTCGGTCTGCTGGCCCCGGCGCAGAAGCCCGAGCTGCTGGAGGAGTTGGCCGCGGCCGGGGTGACCGCCCTCGCGCTGGACGCGGTGCCGCGGATCTCGCGCGCGCAGTCCATGGACGTCCTGTCGTCCATGGCGAACATCGCCGGCTATCGCGCGGTCATCGAGGCGGCGCATGTCTTCGGGCGGTTCTTCACCGGCCAGGTGACCGCGGCGGGCAAGGTGCCGCCGGCGAAGGTCCTGGTGGCCGGGGCCGGGGTGGCCGGACTGGCGGCGATCGGCGCCGCCTCCAGCCTCGGCGCGGTGGTCCGCGCCACCGATCCGCGGCCCGAGGTCGCCGACCAGGTGACCTCGCTGGGCGGCGAGTACCTTCCGGTGGACGTGGCCCAGGAGGCGAGCACCGACGGCTACGCCAAGGCGACCTCCGCCGACTACGACCGGGCGGCCGCCGAGCTGTACCACCGGCAGGCCGAGGACGTGGACATCGTGATCACCACCGCGCTGATCCCGGGCCGGGCCGCCCCGCGACTGCTGACGGCGGCGGACGTGGCCGCGATGAAACCGGGCAGTGTCATCGTGGACATGGCCGCCTCCCAGGGTGGCAACGTCGAGGGAACCGTCCCGGGCGAAGCGGTGGTCACCGGCAACGGTGTGACCGTCATCGGCTACACCGACCTCGCCTCCCGGCTGCCCGCACAGGCCTCGCAGCTCTTCGGCACCAACCTGGTGAACCTGGTCAAGCTGCTCACCCCCGCCAAGGACGGCCGGTCGACGGTCGACTTCGACGATGTGGTGCAGCGCGCGGTGACCGTCGTACGGGACGGCGAGGTCACCTGGCCGCCGCCGCCCGTCCCGGTGTCCGCAGCGCCCGCCGCGCGACCGGCGGCCGCACCCGTCGTGCCCGAGCCGGACCGGCCGAAGCTGACACCGGCCAGGCGCTTCGGTCTGATCGGGCTCGGCATGGTGGCGATGTTCCTGCTGCTGGCCTTCGCCCCCGCCCAACTCGCCGAGAACTTCACGGTGTTCGCACTCGCCGTGGTCATCGGCTACTACGTCATCGGCAAGGTGCACCACGCGCTGCACACCCCGCTGATGTCGGTGACCAACGCCATCTCCGGGATCGTCGTGATCGGTGCCCTGCTCCAGATCGGGCACGAGAGCACCCTGGTCACCACCCTGTCCTTCGTGGCGATCCTGCTGACGAGTGTCAACATCTTCGGAGGCTTCGCCGTCACCCGCCGGATGCTGTCCATGTTCTCGAAAGGCTGAGCCGAGATGACCTCCCTGACGGCCTCTCACGCGGCCGACCTCGTCGCCGCCCTGCTCTTCATCCTGAGCCTGGCCGGCCTCTCCCAGCACCGCACCTCCCGCGCCGGAGTCGTCTACGGCATCGCGGGCATGGCCCTCGCACTGATCGCCACCATCGTGGTCGCGGCACGGAGCGTCAGCGCCGGTGCGGTGGCCCTGATCCTGCTGGCCATGGTGCTCGGGGCGGTACTCGGCCTGCTGCGGGCGCGGCAGGTCGAGATGACGCAGATGCCCGAACTGATCGCGGTACTGCACAGCTTCGTCGGCCTCGCCGCGGTCCTGGTCGGCTGGAACGGCTACCTGGAGGTGGAGGCGCACGGCACGGCGCAGACCCATATCGGCGCCGGACTGCTGGGCATCCACCACGCCGAGGTGTTCATCGGCATCTTCATCGGCGCGGTCACCTTCACCGGTTCCATCGTCGCGTTCCTCAAGCTGTCGGCGCGCATCCGGTCGAGTCCGCTGATGCTGCCCGGCAAGAACGCGCTGAACCTCGGCGCGCTCGGTGTCTTCGTCGCGCTCACCGTCTGGTTCACCCTCAGCCCCAGCCTGCCGCTGATGATCGCGGTGACCGTACTGGCGCTGGCCCTGGGCTGGCATCTGGTCGCCTCGATCGGCGGCGGTGACATGCCCGTCGTGGTCTCCATGCTGAACAGCTACTCGGGCTGGGCCGCGGCCGCCGCCGGATTCCTGCTCGACAACAATCTTCTCATCGTCACCGGCGCACTGGTCGGTTCCTCGGGTGCCTACCTCTCGTACATCATGTGCAAGGCGATGAACCGCTCCTTCGTCTCCGTCATCGCGGGCGGTTTCGGTATCGAGGCGCCGGCGGCCGGCGGGGAGGAGCAGGGCGAGCACCGGGAGGTGCGCGCCGCGGAGGCGGCCGAGACGCTCGCCGGGGCCCGCTCGGTGATCATCACGCCCGGCTACGGCATGGCCGTCGCCCAGGCTCAGCACCCGGTCGCGGAACTGACCCGGCGGCTGCGTGAGCGGGGCGTCGAGGTCCGCTTCGGCGTCCACCCCGTCGCCGGGCGCCTGCCGGGCCATATGAACGTGCTGCTGGCGGAGGCGAAGGTGCCCTACGACATCGTCCTGGAGATGGACGAGATCAACGACGACTTCGCCGGTACCTCGGTGGTGCTGGTCATCGGCGCCAACGACACCGTCAACCCCGCCGCGGAGGAGGACCCCGCCAGCCCCATCGCCGGGATGCCCGTACTGCGAGTGTGGGAGGCGGAGCAGGTCATCGTCTTCAAGCGCTCAATGGCCTCCGGCTACGCGGGAGTTCAGAATCCGCTGTTCTTCCGGGAGAACAGCACCATGCTCTTCGGCGACGCCAGGCAGAGCGTGGAGGACATCCTGCGAGCCCTCGGCACCGACGGCCGTGCCGACACGGCCCCGGCCGCCCGGCAGGCGGTCGCCGGATAGGCGTCACGGGCCGCGCCCGCCGGAGGCTCAGTCACCGGCGGGCGCTGCCGCGGACCGTGGCGAGCAGGGCGCGGGCCTTGGTCACGGCGGCCGATCGGCCCTTCCGCCCGGCGATGCGCTCCAGCCCGGGGAACGCGGCCGCCCCGGCGGGGATCCACCCGCGCCGCTCGGCCTCCGCGAGGTGCGGTGCGTAGAGCACCGCGAGGTCGAGCACCCGGTTCAGCCACCGCGGCAGTGTGCCGGCGGCACCGGCGACGGTGATCGAGTCGACCAGGACGGGCCACAGCACCGGCAGTGTCCGGGGGCGCTTCTCCAGGACCCGCACCATGCGCGCGGGGCTCGCTTCGAAGGTGCCGACCAGCCCGCGCACCGCCGTCCGCATCCCGCGCCAGCCGATGAGCCCGCGCTCGCCCAGCTCCCCGGCGAGGCGCTCCCCGGTGAACCCGGCGTCACCGTCATGGCACAGCGTGGTCAGGACCACGGCGTGCATCGCGGTGGTGAGGACCCCGGTACGCGCGGCGTCCTCCCGTTCCGGGTGCGGTACGAGGCGGGCACCGTCCCAGGCGAGGAAGACGCGGCCGGGATACGGGGCGCCGCCGCCCGGCTCGTGTTCCTCCGCGGCGCACTGCGCTTCCCGCTCCAGGTCGTACGTCCAGCCCTTCACCACACGGAACACGCGCCCCGGCCGGTCGGGCAACCGGATGTCCAGGGCGAGCAGCTTGGTCGGCGCCCCGGGGTCGGCCCAGGTGGCGCTGAGAAGGGCTCCGTCGTCGGGGGCGTCGAAGGTGCCGGCGTCCGCGGGCCACACCTCCGCGAAGCCGGGCACCGCTCGGGGCGCGGCCACCGGAACGGCCGGGGGCGCCGTACTCGCGGGCAGTCGGGACACCGCCTCCCGTGAGGGTCTCGCCCCCCGGCGGCCCGACGGACGGCGCGGTACGGAACCCGGATTGGCACACCGGGTTCCGTACGCGCGCGTCGGCGCTGTCCCCGTACAGGTCAGGCGCCCGACTCCGGTGCGGCCGGGGCGAGTTCGGCGGTGAGGGGGGCGCTGCTGTAGCCGCGGAGGAGGTGGTTGAGGACGCGGGTCGGGTCGCCGTCGGGAGTGAGGGTCGTGCAGTGGGTGGCCAGGGCGTGCAGCACGGCGCGGACCTGGAGTTCGGCGAGGGGGATGCCCGCGCACAGATGGGGGCCGCCGCCGAAGGCGAGGTGCTGGTCGTTGCCGGGGCGCCGGATGTCGAAGGTGTCGGCCTCCGGCCCCCACTGCGCCTCGTCCCGCCCGGCCGAGCCGTACAGCAGCCAGAGCTGCTCGCCCTTTTCCAGGTGCACACCGGTGATGTCCGTCGGGCCGGTGGTCAGGCGGCCGAAGGCCTGGATGGGGGCTTCGAGGCGCAGCGCCTCATGGAAGGCGGGCGTGGCCCAGCGCTCGGGGTCGCCGCGCAGGGTCTGCCACTGCTCCGGGTGCCGGGAGAGCTGCACCAGGCAGTCGGCGAGACCGAGGACGGTGGTGTCGATCCCCGCGGCCGTGTACGCGGAGGCGAGGGGGATGGCGTCGCTCTCCTCGATCTGCCCGGCGTCGACGGCCTCGAAGATGGCGCCCATCCACGAGTCGCGGTCCACGGCCTCACGGGTCAGCGTCTCGTGGAGGAGTTCCACCATGCGGGAGGCCAGCGGAAGGGCCTGCTGGTAGCGGGAGTTGTCGGGGCCGAAGACGTTGAACGTGGCGGCGGCGCCGTCCAGCAGCAGTTCGCGGTCCGCCTGCGGCAGGCCCATCAGTTCCATGACGGTGTCGCACACCATGTGCTGGGACAGGGCGACGGCGTCGAACCGGCCGGACTCGACATGGGCCCGCACCAGGCGCTCGGCGCGTGCGGTGACGCGGTCGGCCAGGCCCTTCATCGCACGCGGGGCGAGCTGCTTGGACAGCACCCGGCGCAGCTTGACGTGCTGGGCGCCGTCCGAGGCGAGCACCGTGCCGGCCAGCAGTTGCTCATTGGCCAGATCGGTGAGGGCTATACCGTCCTCGGAGCCGTAGAGGTCGGGGTTTCTGAGGATCGCGGCGAGCTGGGCGTGGTGCGGTACCGCCCACACCCCGTACTCCTCCAGGCGCACCGCCGGCCCCAGTTCGCGCAGCGAGCGGTAGGACGGATAGGGGTCGGTGAGGACCTGGTCGTCGAAGAGCGGTATCGGGCTGGAAGGTGCGATGGCTGGCATGGGAACCTCCGGGCCTATGCGGTGACGGGCTGGCTGAGCCGGTACTGCAGGAGCTGGATCAGGGCGAGCGTGCTGGAGCCGGATTCGCGGGCGTCCAGTTGCAGCAGCGGGATGTGCGGCGGCAGGTCGATCGCCGCCCGCAGATCGTCGCTGCTGTAGGACGGCGCCCCGTCGAAGCGGTTGACGGCGACTATGTACGGTGCCCCTCGGTCCTCGAAGAAGTCGATACTGGCGAAGCAGTCCTCCAGGCGCCGGGTGTCGGCCAGGATGATGGCGCCGAGCGCGCCGCGGATCATGTCGTCCCACATGAACCAGAACCGCTCCTGGCCGGGCGTGCCGAAGACGTACAGCGTGACGTCCTCGACGGTGCGCCGGCCGAAGTCGAAGGCCACCGTGGTGGTCGTCTTGTCCTCCACGCCACCGGTGTTGTCGACGCCGACGCTCGCGGAGGTCAGCACCGCTTCCGTGTTCACCGGCTCGATCTCGCTCACCGCACCGACGAAGGTGGTCTTGCCGACGCCGAAGCCGCCGGCGATCACGACCTTGACGGGTGCGGGAGAGGGGTCAGTTGGCACGCCGATCACCCTGGGTCTCCTTCTCGTATTGGGCCTTCAGCCCCTTCAGCACACGCTCCATGAGGCCGAAGGAGACGTTGTCGTTGCGGGACATGTCCGCCGGCGCCCGGGCCGTGACCAGGTCCAGGCGCTGAAGGTCGGCGACGAGGACGGTGAGGACGCCCACCGGCAGTTCGAGGAGCCCCGCCAGCTCCGAGACGGCGCGGGGAGCCTCGGAGCACAGGTGCAGACACCGCTGGTGCGCCGCGCTCAGCGGCTGCCGGCCGGGTGTTCCGCACACGGTGATCTGGGTGGCGAACGTCAGCTCGGCGCTGGGCGCCCGGGTGCGGCCGCCGGTCCCCGCGTACGGGCGGGACCGGCGGCCGCCGGGGGAGCTCGTCACCGGTTCTGCCAGCTCTGCTGGGCAGTGGCCAGCTCGCGGCGGTCGACGTCGAGCATGTCGCCGAGCTGGTTGGCGAGTTCGGTCACCTCGAAGCCGAGGGCGCCGAGGTTGGCCTCCTTCGTCGCGTAGAGGGCGATGACGCAGTGGCTTCCGGCGCGGCTGGTGACGCACCATCCGGACTCCATCTCGACCACCGTCCGCAGGACCGGGCCCCCCGACTGGTAGCCGGCCTGCTGCACCGCGAGGCTGGACATGCCGCTCGCGATGGCGGCCAGGCGCTCGCCGTGCTGGCGGCGGGCCTCCGCCGCCTCCTGCTCGGAATCGGCCCTCAGGTTCCAGCCGCTCATACAGCGGAACACACCGTCCTGCGTGACCACGACGGCTCCCAGGACGTGGTGGATCTGCGCGACCCGGTCGTCGAGGATGCTCTGGATTTCGGGGTTCATGATGGTGCTCGATCCTTACTGACTCGGGAGCTGCCGCTCGTCTGCCTGCTGCGTGCCGTGCTGGAAGCCGGCCCAGGTGCTGTCGACCTCCGCCGGGTCGGACCTGGTCCATTCCGGCCGCTGGTCGGGCCGGGCGCCGGTGCGGAGGACGTCGGGGATGTGCTCTCCCCGCCTGCGGTGCGGCAGGGGAGCGGCGTCGGGGTCGCTGGCCGCCGGGAACATGTGCCCCGACCGGTGGTGGGCCTGGCGCTCGGCGTGCGCGGCGGCGGGATCCACGGGGGCCGGGCCGGTGGGGGCCGGGCTTGCGGGGGCGGGGGCGGGACCGGTGTGGGCGGGGGTCTTCGCCTGCTGGCGCCGCCGGGGCAGCGACACCGGCTCCGCGCCAACCGGCGCCGACTGCTCCGGCACCATGGGCCGGGCCGCCCGCGCCGCCGGCTGCGGCTTGGGCGCCGACATCTGGTCCGCCCGTACCAGAGCCTCGTCGTCGATCATCACGATCGCGGTGATCCCGCGGTACGGAGAGGGACGCAGGGAGACGCTGAGGTGGTGGCGGCCGGCCAACTGGGCCACCACGAACAGCCCGAGGCGTCCCCGTCGGCTGGCCATCGCCTCGAAGGTGGCCGGGTCGTGGTGGGTCAGCGCCTCGTTGGCCGCTTCGATCTCCGCCGGGTCCATCCCGAATCCGGCGTCCTCGACCTCCAGCGCCACCCCGTGCATCGCCTTCCGGCTGCGGACCACGACGGGCGCGTTGGAGTTGCCGAGCCCGTTGTCGAGGAGGGCGGCGGTCACCGCCACCACGGCGGCCACATGCTGCGGGGACACATACGCGGTGTCGGTGATCTGGTTCTCGACCCGCCCCGGCATCCCGGTCTCCACCGCCGCGTCATTGGCCAGGTCCAGCAGCGACTTGGGCTCGGTGTACAGATTGCGCTGGTCGACGGTGCCGGCCGCGAGGACGCCCACGTGCTCCTGGTGGCGGCGGGCGGCGGCCACCGAACCGTCGATCCGGATCAGGTCCGTCAGCAGCTCCGGGTCGACCTCCCGGCGGTTCATCGCCTTGTCCAGGTAACCGAGGCCGCGGTTGATGTGGCCGAGGGTCCGCTCGGTGGCCGTCGCCACGAAGGCCCCGATGCCCCGCCGGTCGGCGGCCTGCGCGCCGGCCTGGCGGACCGCGGTGCGCTGCGCCTCGACCAGGGCGGCGGCGACATGGCCGAACTCGTCCGCCTGCGGCGGATCGGGGAACTCCGCCTCCACGTCGATCAGTTCGCCGCGGCGCAGCCGGCTCACCACCTGCGGCAGCCGCCGCGCCCCGTCCTCCGTCTGCCGGCGCAGCTCACGCAGGCGCGCGGAGATCGACCGGATCAGCCACACGATCAGCCCGGCGATGGCGAGGATCGCGGCCAGCAGCACCGCACCCTGCACCAGCACCCCGGTGCGGATCTCGTCCGCCCGCTCCATGCCGTGCGCCAGCAGCCCCTGGGTGCGCTGGAGGTTCAGATCCGCGAACCGGACACTGGACTTGGCGTAGGCCGCGTCCCACTTGGCGAGCAGCGCCTCGTCGCCGATCTGCTGCTTGCCCAGGTCGTCGGTGGGCGGTGCGATCACCGACCGCTGCGCCGCCTGGAGCTGCCCCCACTCCTTGCTGGTCGTGATCTGCCCGTACAGCTTCTTCTCCGACGCCGGGAGGTAGGGCGCGATCCACTTCTCGTACATGACCTGCTGGGTGCCGTACGCCTCCGCGAAGGCGACGCGGTGGGCGGCGGTCATCGAGCCGGAGGCGCGGGCCTGGGTGAGGAGCATGTCCTGCCGGGCCAGCGCGTCCGAGGCGTGGAACAGGCCGACCAGCGGCCGGGTCTCCAGGGTGAGCGGCCCGTCGTCCATCGCGCTGAGCGCCTGGTAGAAGGCGATCATGCTGGTGACCAGGCCGGTGTAGTAGTCGGTGGCCTCGTCGGCGCCGCCGGTGCGCGCGTCGACCTGCTGACGGACCCGGGGCAGGCGGTCGAGCTGGTGGTAGACCGCCTCCACGTACTCCCACCGGTGCCGCTGGTCGGTCCGCAACTCGGTGCCGGACAGCTTGCGGAAGCTGGCCAGCCCGGCGTCGGTCCTCGCCCGCTGCTGCCGCAGGTCCCGCTTGGCCGCCGCCGTGGGATGCGCCAGATAGACCGCGGTCAGCTTCCGCTCGGCCTGCGTTCCCGCGAACAGCGGCAGCGAGGCCTCGCCGCCGAGCCGACCGGTGGTGGCGTCGTTGCGCAGGGCCTGCTGCCGATGCCACGCCGGTACGGCGTTGGTGACCACCAGGCCGAGCAGGGTGGCGATGGCGACGAACGCCAGCACGAAGAGGCGGGTCCGCACCGTCATGGTGCGGCCCGCCGTTCGGCGGGCTGTGCGGTCTTGGGGAGTCATGGGTCCTCGGACGTTCGGTGGTGGTCAAGCAGAGAAGCGTGGACCGGCTGCCACGGCTTCGGCACCGGCTCCGCGGTACTGGGGAAGCGGCGCACCGGCGAGACGTTACCTCGTTTCTGACGTCCCGTGAGCTGCGGGTGGCGGAGCGTACCTGGCACCCAACACCGGTACGGGGAGGGCGAGTTGGACCGAGAGCGGGCTGGTCGTGCGTGGGTGTGCACGGAGGCCGCCGGGGCCCTCCGCCACGGCACACGGGTCCCGGAAATCCGAGGGCTTTTCTTCGGGGACCGCATTCCCATCGCCGCCACTCGGGTGGAAGTGCCCGCCGGGCGATGCCATTCGAGGCGGTCCCACGGTGCGCCCACGGATTACCGAATTCCCTGTCCTGATCGCTGTGACCAGCGTCAACTGAGGCCGTGACATGAGGAGTTACCGGAGGCCGAGGCTTTTCCGGCCACCGATCCGGACCGGGTCATTCTCATCCCGGGGGCGGTTCATCCGTGCCGCCCTCGCGGCGTCCCACACATAAAGAATTCAGCTCCACCATGGAAAGCCGATAAAACCCACACAGACACCGTTCCCGGAGCCCGCCGCCCCGCCCCCGCATCGTGCACACGCCCCGCGCACCCCGAGATCGCCCCTGTCAAGTAGCCGCCCCCGGCGCTGACTTGGATGCCGCGGGGCAGTGCGCGGGCAGTGCCCGTACCGGCTGAGGCTGTCGCGGCGGCGCGGGCACCTCGAACCGCTCGGCTTCGGCGCCGCCGAGGTCGCCGGGGTGCTCGCCGCGGGTGGTGGACCGCATCCCGGACCCCTCCCGCGCCCACGACGAACCGGCACCGGACGACGACGAGGACCGCCCCGGGGCCGGGTGACCCGGGACCCCGCAAACGTCCTCCGGACCCGCGGCGGGGACGTTCGGTGGGGACGCATGAGTCTTATTGAATATGGATGTCATTATCGACTACTGTCTGACCTGCCACGTCGAAAGCCGAGTGTGCGGCGGTAGGGGAGGGGGCCTGATGGCTTTGGCGGACCGGGGGTCCGGAGGCGGGGGGATCAGCGCGGACCGGGACCGGTGCGTGGGGGCGGGCCAGTGCGTGCTCGCCGCGCCCGGTGTCTTCGACCAGGACGAGGAGGAGGGACTCGTACTCGTCCTCGACGGGAGCCCGCCGGAGTCCCGGGCGGCCGCGGTGCGGCTGGCGGTCCGGGCGTGTCCGTCCGGTGCCCTCGGCCTGCGGTAGCCCGCCGACCGCCGCCCGCGCCGACCCGCCGGCCGGCCCAACGCATCCCGTGTGCCGCGGAGTTGACCCGGCGCGCGGTTCAGCTCAGTGACACGTCAAGGAGAACCATGTCCGGACAGATCGACCGCCGTTCCCTCCTCCGCCGCGGTGCGGTGGGAGCCACGGCCCTGGCCCTGGGCCCCGGCCTGCTGGCCGCGTGCTCCACGGACGAACCCGCCTCCGGTCGGAAGGAGGGCTCGCCCCGCTCGGGCGGCACCCTCCGCGGCGCCTTCGTCGGTGGGGGCGCCTCCGAGACGCTGGACTTCTTCAACGGCCCCTCCGCGCTGGACCTGGTCCGGGCCCGGGCCTGGCACGGCACCCTGGGCAACCTCGACCCGGACGGGCCCGACGGGGTGCGCTACGGGGTCCTCAAGGGCATCGACATATCCGACGACCTCTCGACGTACACCCTCCATGTGCGCCCCGATGTCCGCTTCACCGACGGCTCCAAGCTGACCTCCGCGGACATCCTGCACTCCCTGAGCGCCCTCGCGGCCAAGAGCAAACTGCCCGTGTACCAGCTCGCCGCCGCCAACTTCGACCTGGCGCGGGCCAGGGCCGACGGGGACCTCAAGGTCGTCCTGCCGACCCGCCGCCCCATCGCAGACGGCCGCATGATCCTCTGCCAGGGCAACTTCCTCATCGTCAAGGAAGGCACCAGGAACTTCCGCGAGGGGATGCCCAGTTGCGGCCCGTTCCGGCTGACCGGGTTCACCGCGGGCCAGGGCTCCGCGTTCGAGCGCTATGACGACCACTACGGCCATGTGCCCCACCTCGACGGTCTCGAACTGCGGTCGATCGCCGACTCGACCGCCAGGGCCGGTGCGCTCACCAGCGGCGAGGTGGACTTCGCCCACGACCTCTCACCCGTCACCGCGCGCACCCTCGCGGACCAGAGGAAGGTCGAACTGGCCCCCACCGAGAGCCCGTACCTGGTCGGCCTCTCGTTCCAGATGAACATGACGGCCGAGCCCTTCGACGATCCGCGGGTGCGGGAGGCGTTCAAGCTCGCCGTCGACCGGGAGGCCATGGTGAAGACGGTGTTCTACGGCAACGCCCAGGCCGGCAACGACCTGCCGGGCATCGGCTTCCCCGACTACGCGGAGGGCCTGCCGCAGCGGAGGCACGACCCGGAGCGGGCGCGGGCACTCCTCAAGAAGGCCGGTGCCGACGGGATGAAGGTCCGGCTGACCACCGGCCCCGAGACACCGGGCATGGTGGAGATGGCCGCGCTCTTCGCCGAGGACCTGAAGCAGGTCGGAGTCCGCGCCACGGTCCGCGAACTGCCCGCCGGCCAGCTCTACGCGGACTTCCCCGCGTACACCGCGCTACCGCTGGCCGGTTCGTACCAGATGCCCATCCCGGCGCTGTCGACGTACCAGATGAGTACGGCGGGCGGGTCGCCGGCGTCGTTCGGATGGAAGGAGCCCGGCACGGACGCCCTGGTGGCGAAGGCACGCGCCGCGACCGATCCGGAGCAGGCGAAGAAGCTGGGCACCCGGGCGCAGCGGACCCGCTGGGAGGAGGGCAACCAGGTGCTGCCGGTCTTCAAGCCGAATCTGAACGCGCAGGCCAAGGGCGTCAAGGGCATCCGCGAGGACCTCTTCGAGCAGTTCCCGGGTTTCTCCCGGGCGTCGCTGGCGTGAGTCTGCCCGTCTTCGTCCTGCGCCGCCTCGCTGGTGCGGCCGTGCTGCTGGTGCTGCTGTCGGCGGCGGTCTTCGCGGCCACCGATGTCCTGCCGGGCGACGGTGTCAGCGCGGTCGCCGGGGTGGACGCCTCCGAGGCCCGCCGCGCCGCCGTCCGCACCGAACTGGGCCTGGACCGGCCCGCCGCCGAACGGTACGCCCACTGGGCGGCGGACGCGGTCCGGGGGGATCTGGGGCGGGGCTTCGTGGGGGAGCGGCCGGTCACCGGTGTGCTCGCCACCCGGCTGCCGAACAGTCTGCTGCTCGCGGGACTGACGCTCGCGGTCACCGCGCCGCTCGCCGCGCTGCTCGGCCTGTGGACCGGGCTGCGCGGCGGCACCGCCGACCGGCTGGTCTCGGCGGGCGCCCAAGTGCTGGCCGCCGTACCGGAGTTCGTCGTCGCCGCCCTGCTCGTCGCGGTACTGGCGGTGTGGCTGGAGGTGCTGCCACGGGTCGCGGTCATCCCCCTCGGCGCGACCCCGCTGGACGTGCCGCACGCATTGGTCCTGCCGGTACTCACCCTCAGCACGGTCGCCCTCGCGGTGGCCACCCGGCTGCTGCGGGTCTCCGTGGCGGATGTGGCGGCCACCCCGTACTGCGAGGCGGCGCGCCTCAACGGGGTGCGCGGGGTGCGGCTCGCGGTGCGGTACATCCTGCCCAACGCCGCCGGGCCGGCCGTACAGGCGCTCACCCTGACCACCGGGGCGCTGGTCGGCTCGGCGGTGGTGGTGGAGAACGTCTTCGACTACCCGGGGATCGGCCGGGAGCTTCAACTGGCCGTCGCCGCAAGGGACATACCGATGGTGCAGGGCATCGCCACCGCTCTGGTCGCGGTGATGCTGGCGGTGCTGCTGCTGGGCGACATCTGTGCGCGTCTGCTGGGCGCCGGGAAGGAGCACCGCCGATGACGACGGTCCTGACGCCGCCCCGCAGGCGGACCCGCACGGCGCGACCCGCCCGCGGCAGACGCCCCCGGCCGCCGCTGCTCACCGGGGCGGGCGCCCTGTGCGTACTGCTGCTCGCCCTGCTGGGCCCGCTGCTCGCCCCGCACAGCCCCACCGTCCGGCTGGCGGCGCCCTTCCAGCAGCCGGACGGGCAGTTCCTCCTCGGCACCGATGTGCTGGGCCGCGATGTGCTGAGCCGGGTGCTCGGCGGCGGGCGCACCATCGTGCTCACCGCACTCGCGGGGACCGCGGCGGCCGGAGCCGTCGGGACCCTCGCCGGAGTCCTGGCGGCCATGGTGTCCCGGCGGCTCGGTGATCTGCTGATCCGCTGTGTGGACGCCCTCGCCGTGCTCCCCGCGCTGCTCGTCGTCCTCGTGCTGGCCGCCGGCTTCCCCGGCAGCCACGCGGCCCTGGTCGCCGCCGTCGCCCTGGCCACCGCCCCCTTTTCCACCCGGGTACTGCGGGCCGCCGCGGACACCGTCCTGGACAGCGGGTATGTCGAGGCCGCGCTCGCCCGGGGCGACACCCGCCGGGCCGTGCTCCGCCACGATGTGCTGCCCAATGTCGCCGGACCGGCCCTGATGGACACCGCGTTGCGCCTGGTCGCCTCCCTGCATCTCACCGCGACCGCGGGCTTCCTGGGCCTCGGGCCGGGCGGGGCGGCGCCCGACTGGGGCCGGATGGTGAGCGAGAACGTGCCCGGGGCGACCCTGTCCGCCGCGCCGTTCCTCGCCCCGGCACTGCTGCTGGTCCTGCTGTCCGTCTGCGTCGGCCTGCTCGCCGGACGGCTCGCCGACACCGCGGGGAGGGGCGCCGTATGACCGGCCGTACATCCGAGGCGGTCCCGCTCGCCGAGGTCCGGGGACTGACGCTCGGCCCGGTGTCCGGCGGCCCGCCCGTGCTGCGCGAGGCCGAGGTGTCGGTGCGGCGCGGGCGGGTGCTGGGCGTCGTGGGCCGGTCCGGTTCCGGCAAGAGCAGTCTGGCGTACAGCCTGCTGGGGCATGTCCGCCCCGGCCTGGAACTGCGCGGCGGCACGGTACGGGTGGACGGCCGGGACCCCTTCGACCGCGCGGACGCCCGCCGGCTGCGGGGGCGCCTGGTGTCGTTCCTCGGGCAGGACCCGGCCTCCTCGCTCAACCCGGCCCTGCGGATCGGCACCCAGATCGCCGAGGCGGTACGGCTGCGCACCTCTGCCCGGAGCACCGGCGAAGTCCGGGCGCGGGTAGGGGAGTTGCTGCGTTCGGTACGGCTGCCGGACGATCGGGCGTTCCGGCGGCGGCTGCCGCGGCAGATCTCCGGCGGGCAGGCCCAACGGGTGTCCCTCGCCGTGGCGTTGGCGGGTACGCCCGCCCTGCTGGTCCTCGACGAACCCACCAGCGGACTCGACCCGGTGCTCGCGGACGGGATGCGCGGCCTGCTGGCCGAGGTCCTGTCCACCGGGGACCGGGCCGCCCTGCTGGTCAGCCATGACCCGGCGTGGATCACCTCGGTGTCGGACGAGGTGATCCGGATGGAGGGCGGCCGAGTCCTCCCGCCCGGGACCCCCCTGGCACCACCGCCCGCCCGGCCGTCCCTCAACTCCCCGCCTGACGAGGAGAGTTCGGGGCGCGCCCGGGATGCCGCCGGTGGGCTGGCGGTGCGCGGGCTGAACGCCGCCCACGGCCGGGCCCCCGTGCTGAGCGAGGTCTCCCTCACCGTCCCGGCCGGATCCTGCACCGCCGTCGTGGGCCCCTCGGGATCGGGGAAGACCACCCTCGCCCGCTGCCTCGCGGGCCTGCACCCATCGGCGCGGGGGAGTGCGGAGTGGCTCGGGGACGGTACGGATTCGGGGCGCGCCGCTCCGGTGCAACTCGTGGCACAGGACGCCCGCGGCGCCCTCAACCCCCGGGAGACGGTGCGCGGCGCCCTCACCCGCCCCCTCCGGGGTGTGGGCGGCACGTCCCCCGAAGAGGCCGCCGCCGAAGCCCTACGACTGCTCGGCCTGGTCGGTCTGGACGCGGCCGTACTGGGGCGCCGGCCGGGCGAGTTGTCCGGCGGCCAGCGTCAACGGGTCGCCCTGGCACGGACGTTGGCCGCCGAGCCCCGCGTCCTGGTCTGCGACGAGATCACCTCCGCACTGGACCCGGACACCGCGAGCGGCGTCCTGGACCTGCTGGACTCGCTGCGGCGGACCCTGGGACTGACGGTGGTGACGGTGACGCACGACCTGTCGGCCGCGGCCCGCCGCGCGGACCGGGTCGTCGTCCTCGACGCGGGACGGGTGGTGGAGTCCGGCCCGGCCGACCGCGTACTGGTGGCCCCGGAACACCCCGTCACCCGCGCCCTGCTCGCCGGGGCCGACGACCCGGTACCGAGGTAGCGGCCGATGGCGCCGTGCTTACGGGTCTTGCGGGGCTTACGGGGCTCACCGGCGAGGCTCCTACGGTCGGCGCGGAGGGGCACCCGGCATCCCGGGTGCTCCGCGCACACCTCACGGACGCGGCAACTCCTCGGCCAGCGCCGCCTTGTCGACCTTGCCGACCGCGGTCAGCGGCAGCGCGGGCACCGGGACGACCTCGTCCGGCGTCTTGTAGTCGGCCAGCCCGCGTTCCCGGAGATGGGCGGCGATCTCCCGCACGCCGGGGGCCGGTCCGGCGCAGACGACGAAGGCGACGGTCCGCTCCCCCCAGCGTTCGTCCGCGATCCCCGCCAGCGCCGCCGCGGTCACGGCCGGGTGGGTCAGCAACTGCTCCTCCACCTCGGCCGCGGCGATCTTCTCCCCGCCGCGGTTGATCTGGTCCTTGATCCGCCCCACCACCACCAGATGCCCGGTCGGCAGGCGCCGCACCACATCCCCGGACCGGTAGTGGCCGCCGGGCGTGAACGCCGTGCGGTTGTACTCCTCGGCCCGGTAGTAGCCGCGCAGCGTGTACGGGCCCCGGGTGAGCAGTTCGCCCGGCGTCCCGTCCGGCACGGGCCTGCCGTCGGCGTCCACCACCAGCACCTCGTCGTCCGGGGAGGCGGGCCGGCCCTGGGTGGCGCAGATCAGGTCCTCGGGGTCGTCGAGGCGGGTGAGGTTGATCAGGCCCTCCGCCATACCGAAGACCTGCTGCACGGTCACCCCGAGCGCCGGTCCCAGCCTGCGCGCCTGCTCCTCCGGCAGCCGCGCCCCGCCGACCTGCACCACCGCGAGGCTGCCCAGGTCCCAGCCGCCGGACCCGGCCTCGTCCATCCAGTGCGGGACGAGCGGCGGGGTCAGCGAGGTCAGGGTCACCCCCTCCCGCTGGACCAGGTCGAACGCCGTCTGCGGGCTGGGGTCCTGGGCGATGACGACGGTGCCGCCGGCCAGGAGGGTGCCGAGCACACCGGGGCAGGCGAAGGTGAAGTTGAAGCCGATGGGCAGGACCGCCAGATAGACGGTCGACAGGTCGAGCGCGCAGATCCCGGCGCAGGCACGGGCGTTGTAGGCGTAGTCGTCATGGGTCCGCGGGATGAGCTTGGGCAGCCCCGTGGTGCCGCCGGACAGCAGGAGCAGGGCGGTGTCCCCGGGGGCGGCCCCTCCGTCGTCGGTGTCGGGGCCCGGGGACGGGTGCGCGCGCAGCGACTCGAAGGAGACGAAACCGTCGTCGGTGCCCGGGTCCCCGACCACCACGACATGCCGCAGCGGTCCCTGCGGCCCCTGCTCCGCCCGTATCTCCCGCAGCAGTCCGCGGTGGTCGAACCGGGCGTACCGGTCGGGCACCACACAGGCCACGGCTTCCGCGACGCGCACCAGGTGGCCGATCTCCCGGCGCCGGTGGCCGGGCATGGCGTGCACCGGAACGGCACCGAGCCGCTGGAGCCCGAACCAGACGAGCAGGAACTCGGCGCAGTTGGGGAGTTGGACCACGACCCGGTCGCCCCGCCGGATGCCCAGCCCCCGCAGTCCGCGGGCGACCCGGTCGGCCTCGGCGTCCAACTCGGCGTAGCTCCACCGCCGCTCCCCGTCGACCAGGGCGGGGCGTCCGCCGTGCCGGGCCGCGGCCTGCCGCAGCCGGGTGCCGAAGGTCACCCCCTCCCAGTGGCCGGCGGCGCGATAGCGCGCCGACTCGGCCTCGGACCAGGTCAGTTGGGTCTCGGTCATGGGGTTCTGCCTCTCCTGTCCGGGGCCTCTGGCGCCCGGTCCCGTGGTGTGGCTACGATGCGAAGGCAGTATAGAAATGATAATCATTTCTATCTAGAGCTTCCCGACCCACCCCGAGCGACCGGAAGGTTCCAGCAGTGAGCGATGAAGCAGTCGTCCGGACGCGGACCGCGGCAGACGGCGAAGGCGACCGCGCCCCGCACGCCCCCGCAGCGGTACTGGAAGCGGTGGCGCACGCACTGCGGACGGCACCGCAGGAACTGGACGAGGACCGGGACCTCTTCGAACTCGGCCTGGACTCACTGGCGTTGATGTCCCTGGTCGGCACCTGGCGGCGGGCGGGCAGCACCGTCACCTTCCAGGACCTCACCCGCACCCCGACCCTCGCCGCCTGGACCGCCCTGCTCGAACGTCGGCGCGGTGCCCGCCCCACCCCGGTTCCCGCGCCGCCCGCCCCGGCGACCGGCCCGTTCCCGCTGGCCACCATGCAGCACGCCTACTGGATCGGACGCCAGGACGGGCAGCCCCTCGGCGGGGTCGCCGCCCACTTCTACGTCGAACTCGACGGCCACCACCTCGACCCGGACCGGCTCGGCACCGCCCTGCGGTCCCTGGTGCGGCGGCACCCGATGCTGCGGGCCGTCGTCGACGAGGACGGCCACCAGCGCTACGGCACCCATGGAGCCCCGCTCACCGTCCACGACCTGCGCCGGCACACCCCCGACCAAGTCCGGTCGGTGCTGGCGGAGTTGAGGGAGCGCAACACCCACGCCCGCCCCGATCCCACCGCCGGCGAGGTCTTCCGCGCGGGCCTCTGCCTCCTCCCCGAGGGCGGCACCCGGCTCCAGATCGACCTGGACATGATGGCCGGCGACGCCCTGAGCCTGCGGGTCCTCCTGTCCGACCTGCGCCGCTTCTACGAGCACCCCGACGACCCGCCGCCCGCGCTCGCCCTCGACTACCGCCGGTACCTCGCCGAGCACGCGGCCCGGCGGGAGGCGGAACGCCAGGAGCACGCCGCCTGGTGGCGGGAGCGCCTGCCGGAGCTGCCGCGCGCCCCACGGCTGCCGACCAGCGTCGACCCGCTCACCCCCGTCGGCGCGGACGACAGCGCACTGACCCACTCCCGGCGCCTGCACCACTGGCTCGGCCCCGCCGACAAGGCGGCGCTGCTCGAAACCGCCCGCCGGCACGGCCTCACCCCGGCTGCCGCTCTCGCCACCGCCTTCGCCGAGACCGTCGCGGCCTGGAGCGACAGCAGCCGCTTCCTCCTCAATCTCCCCCTCTTCGACCGGGAGCCGTTCGACCCCGAAGTGGCCGCCCTGGTAGGGGACTTCAGCAGTTCGGTACTGCTCGACGCGGACCTGAGCGAGCCCCTTCCGTTCTCCGGGCAGGCGCGGCGCCTCCAGGAACGCCTCCAGGAAGGCATCTCCCACGGCGCGTACGGCGGCGTCGAGGTGCTGCGCGATCTGGCCCGCGCCGAAGGGGCCCCGGTACTGGCGCCCGTCGTCTACACCAGCGCCATCGGCCTCGGCGAGATCTTCGAGCAGGACGTCCAGCGGGCGTTCGGCCGCCCGTCGTGGATCATCTCCCAGGGCCCGCAGGTCTTCCTGGACGCCCAGGTCACCGAACTCGACGGCGGCCTCCTCCTCAACTGGGACGTACGCGACGGGGTGTTCGCGCCCGGAGTGCCCGACGCCGCGTTCGACGCCTACCGCCGCCTCGTCACCCGCCTGGTGACCGAGCCCGACGCCTGGACCCGGCCGGTGGACGGACTGCTCGCCCCCGGCGTCCTGCCCGGGCGCGCGATCGCCGCCCTGCCCCCGGCGCCCGTCTCCGGACACGCCCTGCACACCCGCTTCTTCCGGCACGCCGAGACCGCACCGGACCGCACCGCCGTCGTCCGCCCCACCGGCGAGCCGATCGGCTACGGCGAACTCGCCCGCACCGCACGGCAGATCGCCGCCCTGCTGCACGCGAACGGAGTGCGGGAAGGCGACACCGTGGCGGTGACCCTGCCCAAGGGCGCCGACCAGATCACCGCGGTCCTCGGCATCCTGGCCGCGGGCGCCGCCTACGCCCCCGTCGGCGTGGAGCAGCCCCCCGTACGCCGGGAACGCATCCACTCCGTGGCCGCCGCGTCCGCCGTGCTCACCGACCGGGACCACGCCCACCTCTGCCCGGACGGGGTGCCGGTACTGCTCCTGGACGAGGCGCGGGCGCTGCACCCCGCGCCCGTCGCCCAGCCGGACCCGGCGCTGCCCGCCTATGTGCTGTTCACCTCCGGCTCGACGGGAGTGCCCAAGGGGGTCGAGGTGCCGCACCGGGCGGTCGTCAACACCGTCGAGGCGATGGCGGAACATCTCGGCCTCGGCGCCTCGGACCGCACCCTCGCCCTGTCCGCGCTGGACTTCGACCTCGCGGCCTGGGACATCTTCACCCCGCTGTCCCTCGGCGGGCAGGTGGTCGCCTTGGCGCAGGAGCACCGCCGCGACGCCCACCACTGGGCCCGGCTGGTCCGCGCCCACGGGGTGACCCTCGTCCAGTGCGTGCCCGCCCTGCTGGACCTGCTGATCGCCGCCGGCCAGGACGAAAGCCTCGGTCACTCCCTGCGGATGGTGCTGCTCGGCGGCGACTGGATCGGCCTCGACCAGCCCCGGCGGCTGCGCGCCCTCGTCCCCGGCTGCCGTTTCGTGGCGCTCGGCGGGATGACCGAAGCCGCCGTCCACTCCACGGTGTTCGAGGTGGAGCGGACCGACCCGGCGTGGAAGTCCGTCCCGTACGGTGTGCCGCTGCGCAATATGCGGGCCCGGGTGGTGGACGGGCGGGGGCGGGACTGCCCCGATCTCGTCCCCGGAGAGCTGTGGATCGGCGGCCCCGGTGTGGCCCTCGGCTACCGCGCGGACCCGGCACGCACCGCGGCGCGTTTCGTCGAGTACGACGGTGAACGCTGGTACCGCAGCGGGGACTTGGCCCGCTACCGGTCCGACGGGGTGCTGGAGTTCCTCGGCCGCGCCGACCACCAGGTGAAGATCGGCGGGCACCGGATCGAACTCGGCGAGGTCGAGTCCGCACTGGAGGACGACCCCGCCGTACGGCACGCGATCGCCACCGTCCTCGACACCCCCGTACGCCATCTCGCCGCCGCCGTGTCCGCGCCCGACGCGGCTCCCGACCCGGAGGCGATCCGCCTGCGGGCCGCGGAGCGCCTGCCCGCCCATATGGTCCCCGAGCGCGTACTGGTGCTGCCCGAACTGCCGTTGACCGCCAACGGCAAACTCGACCGGGCCGCCGTCCACCGGGCCGCGCTCGCGGCCGCCGGGCAGGAGGCGTCCCGAGTCTCCGCGCCGGACGGCCCGGTGGAGAAGGCGGTGGCGGCCGAGTGGGCCGAACTGCTCGCGGTGGCCGAGGTGGGGCGCGACAGCAGCTTCTTCCTGCTGGGCGGCGACTCCCTGGTGGCGACCCGGATGATCGGCCGGCTGCGCACCGCGGGCTTCCCCGGCGCCCGGGTCGCCGACCTCTTCGCCCACCCCGTCCTACGCCACTTCTGCCGCACCCTGCACCCCGCGACGACCCCCGGCGACGAGCCCGCCGTCCCCGCCCTGCTGCCCGACCCGGCCCGCGCCCACGACCCCTTCCCGCTGACCGGAGTCCAGGCCGCCTACCACACCGGCCGCGACCCCCGCTTCACCCTGGGCGGCGTCGGCACCTGGCACTACACGGAGTTCGACGGCACGGACGTCGACGTGGACCGGCTGGAGCAGGCCTGGAACGCCCTCGTCCGGCGGCACGGAATGCTGCGCGCGGTGGTCGAGGACGGACAGCAGCGCGTCCTGCCCGAGGTGCCGCCGCTGCACATCCCCGTCACGGACGCCCCAGCAGCGGACCCGGCCACGGCCCTCGCCGCACTCCGCGCCCGCCTGTCCCACCAACTCCGCGACCCCGCCCACTGGCCCCTCTTCGCCATCGAGGCGGTGCGCTACCGGGAGGAAGGGGCCGGCGCGATACGCACCCGGATCGGCATCGGCCTCGACTACCTGGTGCTCGACGCGCTCTCCATCACCACCCTCTACGCCGAACTCAACGCCCTCTACGCCGACCCGGACGCCCAACTGCCGCCCGTGGACGTGTCGTTCCGCGACTATCTGACCCGGCTCCCGGTGGACCAGGAGTCGGCCGAGCGGTCCCGCACCCACTGGCAGGCCCGGCTGGCCGAACTGCCGCCCCCGCCCGCGCTGCCCTTCGACCGGGACCCGGCGCTGCTCGACACCCCCGTCTTCACCCGGCGCCGCCTCAGCCTGCCCGCCGAGGACTGGCAGACCGTCAAACGCGGCGCGGCCCGACACGGCCTCACCCCCTCCACCGTTCTGCTGGCCCTGTACGCGGAGGTCCTGGAGACCTGGAGCGGATCCGACGCGGTGACCGTCACGCTCACCCTCTTCAACCGGCGCGATGTCCACCCCCATATCCACCGGGTGCTGGGCGACTTCACCTCGCTGTCCCTCGCGGGCCACCGCCGTACGGGCACCTCGTGGCTGGCGGCGGCCGGTGCGCTGCAACGCCGGCAGGCGGAGGACCTGGACCACGCCGATGTGCCGATCGACTGGCTGCTGCGGGAGTTCGGCCGCCGCACCGGCACCGTGGACGCCGCCGCACCTGTGGTGTTCACCAGCGCCATCGGTGTCGGTGACGCCACGCTCGCCGGAGCGGGCACCGGGCTCCCCGCGAAGGTCTGGGGCATCTCCCAGTCCCCGCAGGTCTGTCTGGACAACCAGGTCACGGAGGAGTCCGGAAACCTCATCGTCACCTGGGACGCCGTCGAGGAACTCTTCCCCGAGGGAGTCCTGGACGCCATGTTCGACGCCCACACCCGGCTGCTGGGGCACCTGGTGACCGGTGACTGGACGGCACCCCTGCCCGACCTCGTGCCCGCCGCCCAGTACGAACGCCGGGCCGCCGAGGCGCAGTTGTCCGAAGGGGCACCGGTGGCGCCGCGCCCGCTCCACCAGGCGTTCTTCCGCCACGCGGCGGCCACCCCCGACCGCCCCGCCCTGGTCACCACGGCAGGGCAGGAGACGACCTACGGGGCACTCCGCGAGCAGGCGCTGCGTACCGCCGCCGCGCTCCGTGCGACCGGGGTGCGGCCGGGTGACCTGGTGGCGGTGACGCTGCCCAAGGGGCCGGAGCAGATCGCGGCCGTCCTCGGGGTCCTCGCGGCCGGCGCCGCCTATGTACCGCTGGGTCTGGAACAGCCCGCCGCCCGCTTGGAACGGGTGTACTCCACCGCCAAGTTCGCGGCGGTCGTGGGGAGTTGGCCTACCGGCGACGGAACAGGCCCGCGCACACTGACCTTCGCCGACACCCAGGGCCATGAGCCGCTGCCCGCGCCCGTGGAGACATCACCCGGGGCACTCGCCTATGTGATCTTCACCTCCGGTTCCACCGGCGAGCCCAAGGGAGTCCAGATCTCCCACGCCGCCGCCTGGAACACGATCGCCGACATCAACACCCGGCACGGCATCACCGGGGACGACCGCGTCTTCGCCCTGTCCGCACTGGACTTCGACCTGTCCGTCTACGACCTCTTCGGCCTGCTCGCGGCGGGCGGCTCCCTGCTGCTGCCCACCGAGGACCAGCGCCGGGAACCCGCCCGCTGGCCCGGCCTGCTCCACCGGTACGGCGTCACCGTCTGGAACACCGTGCCCGCCCTGCTCGACCTGCTGCTCGACGCGGACGCGCAACAGGGGGACGGCGTCGGCCGGTTGGGCGGGCTGCGGACGGCGCTGGTCTCCGGTGACTGGATCGGTCTCGACCTGCCCGCCCGGCTGCGGGCCCGCACCACACGGCCCTGCGCCTTCGTCGCCATGGGCGGGGCCACCGAGGCCGCGATCTGGTCCAACACCCTCACCGTCACCGAACCGGACCCCGCGTGGGTGTCCATCCCCTACGGGCGCCCCCTGACCGGGCAGCGCTACCGCGTGGTCGACCAGGAGGGGCGGGACTGCCCCGACTGGGCGCCCGGCGAACTGTGGATCGGCGGCACCGGACTGGCCCGCGGCTATCTGGCCGACCCGGCCCGCACCGCGGCCAAGTTCGTCACCCAGGACGGCCAACGCTGGTACCGGACAGGCGACTTGGGCCGGTTTCGCGGGGACGGGCTGCTGGAGTTCCTCGGCCGCCTCGACAACCAGCTGAAGATCGCCGGGCATCGCATCGAGGCCGGTGAGATCGAGGCCGCACTGGAGGCGCATCCGGCTGTCGCCCGGGCCGCCGTCATCGCCGTGGGGGAGCGCACCGCGCGGCGCCTGGTCGCCTTCGCCGTACCGCAGGATCCGGCGCCCGCGGTGGAGCCGGCACTCGCCGAGGATCTCCTCGGCTCGCTGGCCGAACGGGTACCGGCGTACGCCGTCCCCTCCCGCGTCCTGCTGCTGCCCGCCCTGCCCCTTACCGCCAACGGCAAGACCGACCGGGCGGCTCTGGCGGACCTGGCCGGGCCGGGGACCGCGGCCACCGCCGCCGAACCACCCCGCGGCGAGACCGAGGAAGCGATCGCCGGGCTCTGGCACCGGCACCTGCCGGAGCGGGCACCTGACCGCAACGCCAACTTCTTCACCGCGGGCGGCGACAGCCTCGGCGCGCTGCGCCTGCTCACCGCGATCGAGCACCGCCTCGGCGCCACCGTGCCCGTCCGCCGCTTCTTCGCCGCACCGACCATCGCCGCGCTCGCCGCGGACGTCAACCGAACGCTCGCGGCCCACGGGACCGCCTACGAGACCGGAGAGCTGTGAACATCGCTGAACTGCTGGCCCGTTACGCCGACGAGGGCGTGGTGCTGTGGGCCGAGGACGGACAACTGCGTTTCCGCGCCCCGCAGGGCCGGCTCACCGACACCCACCGGGCCGAACTCCGCACCCACAAGGACGACATCCTGCGCCACCTGGCCGCCGGAGAGCCGAAGTTGACCGCAGACCCGGAGCACCGCCACGACCCCTTCCCGCTGACGGACATCCAGGCCGCCTACCTCATCGGCCGCACCGACGCCTACGCCTACGGCGGCGTCGGCTGCCACGCCTATGTCGAACTGGCCTTCCCCGAGCTGGACTTGGACCGGGTCACCGCCGTGTGGCAGGAGCTCGTCCAACGCCACGAGATGCTCCGCGCCGTCATCCGCGACGACGGCTACCAGCAGATCCTGCCCGAGGTACCCGCCCTCACCGTCGGCGCCGACGACCTCACCGCGCTCCCCGCCTCCACCGCGGCGGCGGAACTGGCCCGCACCCGGGCCCGGCTCTCCACACGTGAGGCGCCCACCGACCAGTGGCCCCTCTTCGACGTCCATGTCACCCGGACCGCCGAACAGGCCGTACTGCACCTGGCGTTCGACATGCTGGTCGTCGACCACGCCGGCCTGCGCATCCTGCTCGCCGAGTTCCAGCAGCGCTACCGCGGCGCCGCCCTCACCGAGGCACCCCGGATCACCTTCCGCGACTACGTCCTGGCCCGCCGCTCCCGCACCGACAGCGAGGCCCACACCCGCGACCGCGCGTACTGGACCGACCGGCTCGACACCCTGCCGCCCGCCCCCGAACTGCCCCTCGCCGAAACCTGGGAGAGCGGTGCCGGCGCCCCGGAACCCGACACCGCTCCCGGCGGCCCGGTGGTGTTCCGGCGGCGGGAGGTCCTGCTGCCCGCCGCCGACCGGGACCGCCTCACCGAACGCGCCGCACACCGCGGGCTGACCCTGTCGGCGGCCCTGCTCACCGCCTACGCCGAGACCGTGGGCGCCTGGTCGCGCACCAGCCGTTTCACCCTCAATGTGCCCACCGTCGACCGGCCCCGACTCCACGAGGACATCGACCGCCTCATCGGGGACTTCACCTCCCTCGAACTGCTCGCCGTCGACCTGGACACCCCGGCCGACTTCGCCGAGCGCACCAGGACCGTCGGGCAGCGGCTCCTCGAAGACCTGGCGCATCCGCTGTTCACCGGCTCCGACGTGCTCGCCGAACTCTCCCGCCGGGCCGGCGCCCCCGCACTGATGCCGGTCGTCTTCACCAGCGCCCTCGGCACCGGCGCCACCGTCGAGGGCGTACCCCCCGAGGTGACGTACGCCGTGACCCGTACGCCCCAGGTGTGGCTGGACTGCCAGGTCATGCACCGTGGCGACGCGCTGAACCTGTCCTGGGACATCCGCGAGGGCGCCCTCAGCCACGGCGTGGCCGACGCCATGTTCGAGGCGTACACGGCACTCGTACGGTCCCTCGCGGCCGAGGGGGAGACCGGCGAGGCCGCCTGGGACGCGCCGGCCCGGGTCGCGCTGCCCGAGGCGCAGGCCGCGCGCCGCAGGGCGGCCAACGCGACCGAGGGGCCGCTGCCCGAGGCCCTGCTCCATGAACCGGTACTCGCCCAGGCCCGCGCCACCCCGGACGCGATCGCCGTCCGCACCCCCGAACTGACCCTCTCCTACCGGGAGTTGATCACCCGTGCGGTCGCCGTCGCCGAGCGGCTGACGGAGTCGGGGCTGCGGCCGGGGGAGCCGGTGGCGATCTGGGCGGACAAGGGCTGGGAGCAGGTCGTCGCCGTCTTCGGCACCCTGCTGGCCGGTGGCGCCTATCTGCCCGTGGACACGGCACAGCCCCCGGCCCGCCGGGACACCATCCTCGCGGACGCCGGTGTCCGCACCGTCCTCACCCAGTCCTGGCTCGCCGAACTCGAAGACCTCCCCGCGGGTGTGTCCGCCCTCGCCGTGGACCTCGCCGGGGAGGCGAGCACCCCCACCCCGCCCGCCGCCCGGCGGGACCCGGACGACCTCGCCTATGTCATCTACACCTCGGGCTCCACCGGCACCCCCAAGGGCGTGATGATCAGCCACCGGGCCGCCCTCAACACCGTCCAGGACATCAACCGCCGCTACACCGTCACCGCCGACGACCGCGTCCTCGGCATCGCGGGACTCGGCTTCGACCTGTCCGTCTACGACCTGTTCGGGCCGCTCGCCGTGGGCGCCACCCTCGTCCTGCCCGGCGCCGACCGGCGCGGCGACCCCTCCCACTGGGCCGAACTCGTCCGCGACTTCGGCGTCACGGTGTGGAACTCCGTCCCCGGCCAGCTCCATATGCTGTGCGACTGGCTGCGCTCCGAACCGCCCAGCGGCGAGAGCCCGTTGAGGCTCGCGCTGATATCCGGCGACTGGATCCCGGTCGCCCTGCCGGACCAGGCCCGCGCACTGCTGCCCGGGCTGGAGATCGTCTCGCTGGGCGGGGCCACTGAGGGCTCCATCTGGTCCATCGCCCACCCGATCCGCGAGGTCGACACCAGCCGCCCCAGCATCCCGTACGGCACCCCGCTCACCAACCAGACCTTCGCCGTGCTCGACCGGGAGCTGCGGCCACGGCCCGAGTGGGTGCCGGGCGAGCTGTACATCGGCGGCGCCGGAGTCGCCCTCGGCTACCTCGGCGACGAGGAACGCACCGCGGAGCGCTTCCCCACCGATCCCGCCACGGGGGAGCGCCTGTACCGCACCGGGGACCTGGGGCGGTATCTGCCCGACGGGACCATCGAGTTCCTGGGCCGTGAGGACGCCCAGATCAAGATCCGCGGCTACCGGGTCGAACTCGCCGAGGTGGAAGCCGCCGTACAGGACCACCCGGCGGTCGCGGCCGGCGCGGTCGTGGTGGACGACTCCGCCGCGGGCGGGCGCCGGCTCGCCGCGTTCGTGGAGACGGCCCGCAAGGACGGCGTCGGGCCCGCCCCGGCGAGCAGGCGGCGGGCGCGCACCGCGGCCGCCGATGCCGTGCACGAGGCCGCCGCGGCCGTCGACTCCGCACGGCTCGGCGACTTCCTCACCGCACTGGACGAGGTGGCGCTCGCCGAGATGACGCGGGTCCTCGAAGCCTCCGGAGTCTTCGACGCAGGCGCGGCACCCACCGCGCAGGAGGTCGGTACCGCGCTGCGCGCCACCCCGCGGCACCGGCACATCGTGGCGCGCTGGCTGCGGGCCCTGGCCGCCCGGGACCGGCTCACCCACCGCGCGGCGGACGGCACCTACACCGGGCTCGTCCCCGTCAGCGGGCCCGAGGCGGCCCGCTGCTGGCGGACGGCCGCCGAGCTGGAGCACGAGATCGGGTGGAGCACCGGACTCCTCACCGCCATGCGGACCTGCGCCGAGCGGCTGCCCGAACTCGTCGCCGGCGACACCGGTATCCGCGAGCTGCTGTTCCCGGGCGCCGCGACCGAGGCCGCGGACGCCGCCTACCGCGACAACCTCGCCATCCGCCACCTCAACCGCGCCGTGGTCGCCGCCCTGCGGGAGATCGCCGCGGGCCACACCGGCGAGGAGCGGCTGCGGGTGCTGGAGGTCGGCGGCGGCGTCGGCGGCACCACCGGTGAACTGGTGCCGGTACTCGCCGAGTTCGGCGTCGACTACCTCTTCACCGACGCCTCCGCGTTCTTCCTCGGCGAGGCCCGGGAGCGCTTCGCCGACCACTCCTGGGTCCGCTTCCAGCGCTTCGACGTGGACGAGGACACCAGGTCCCAGCACCTGCTGCCCAACACCTTCGACGTGGTGCTCTGCGCCAACACCCTGCACGCCGCCGCCGACGCGGACGCCGCCGTCGGCCGGCTCCGGGAACTCCTCGTCCCGGGCGGGCAGTTGGTGTTCGTGGAGAACATCCGCGACGAGAACCTGCCGCTGCTGATCTCCATGGAGTTCCTGGAGGTCGCCGGCCGCACCTGGACCGATGTGCGGGAGCACACCGGGCAGTCCTTCCTGACGCACACCCAGTGGCGCGAACTCCTCGACACCCACGCCGCGTCCGAGGTCACCACCCTGCCCGACGCGGCCGACGCCCTGGCGGCGACCGGGCAGGAGGTGTTCCTCGCCACCATGAAGGACGACCGGCACCATGTCCCCGTCGGCGAACTGGCCCGCACCGCCGCCAACCGGCTCCCCGAGTACATGCTGCCCTCGGTGTGGCAGGTCGTGGACCGGCTGCCGCGCACCGCCAACGGCAAGACCGACCGGGCCCGGCTGCGGGCCTGGCTGCCGCGGGAGAGCGCACCGGACGCGGTGGAACGGCAGCAGCCCAGGGACGGCCTGGAGAGCAGCCTCGCCGCACTCTGGTCGGAGCTGCTCGCCGTCGAACACATCGCCCGCGACGACGACTTCTTCGACCTCGGCGGTGACTCGCTGCTGGTCGCGCGGATGGTGGGCCGCCTGCGGGAGCGCGTACCGCAGGCGGCGGACCTGGAGTGGGAGGTCGTCCTGCGCCATATGCTGCGCCGCCCCACCGTCGCCGGTCTCGCCGCGTTTCTCCGCGGGCTGGACGGCCCCGAGGACGAGGCCCCCGCCGTACGCACCGATCCGGTGATCCCGCTGCACGGCACCCGCGGCGAGGACGAACCCACCACGGTCCTGGTCCACGCCGGAACCGCGACGATCATGCCGTACCGGGCGCTGATCACCGAGATCAGGCGCCGCTCGCCCGGTGTGGCCGAGGTCGTCGGGGTGGAGGTCCCCGACCTGGACGGGTTCCTCGGCGCCCCGCCGCAGGGACTCATCGAGCAGATGGCGGCCGGCTACGCGCGCGCCCTGACCGCGGACGGACGCCGCCGCTTCCATGTCGTCGGCTACTGCCTGGGCGGGCTGATCGCCACCGAGGTCGCCCGGAACCTGGCCGAGTCCGGTGCCGAGGTGGAGAGCCTCACCGTCATCAGCAGCCACAGCCCCCGCTTCCGGCTGGACGACGAACTCCTCGCCGAATACTCCTTCGCCGTCATGATGGGCATCGACCCCGCCGAACTCGGCTTCCCCGCCGACCAGTACCGGGTGGCCGCCGCGGCCGACGCCGTCCTCGCCGCCAGCCCCGGCATCCTGCCGGACGGCGGACTCGCCGCCCTGCAAGGGGAGTTCGAGGATGTCGCGGTCCGCTTCCGGGAACTGGCCGAGGTGCCGCGCGCCACCCGCATCGCCCGGATGTGCGAGGCGGTGCCCGCCTCGGCCGGCACCTACCAGCCCGACCACATGACCCGGCTCTTCCTCGCCTTCCGCCAGAGCGTCTTCGCCATCACCCGCTACGACGCCGAGCCCTACGCGGGCGACATCACCTTCCTGCGGCACGACGGCGCCTACCCCTTCCCCGGCAGCAAGGACGCCGTCACCGCCTACTGGGAGGAACTCACCCTGGGCGACCTGGACATCGTCGACATCGGCGGCGACCACTACACCTGCCTGTCCGTCGAGCACGCCCCCGGCATCCTCAAGACCCTCGGCGGACTGACCGAGGGGGCGATCACCCGATGACCGGCCACCGCATCGGAGTCCTCGGCGCCTCCGGGGCCGTCGGCCGGGCCGCCGTACGGGAGTTGCGGGCCCTCGGGCACACCGGGCTCCTCCTCGGCGGCCGCAGCCCCGAGGCGCTGGACGCGATCGCCGCGGAGGACACCACCGGCCGCGACCGGACCGTCCGGGCGGACGCCGACACCCCCGGCGGGCTCGCCGCCTTCACCGAGGGCTGCCGCACCGTCCTCAACTGCGCGGGCCCCACCTACCGGTTGCGGGCCACGGTGGCCTCCGCGGCACTCGCCGCCGGAGCGGACTGCGTCGACGTCGCCGGGGACGACCCGGCCGCCGAGGACCTCCACCAGGAAGGCGACCCGGCCCGCGACGGCCGTACGGTCGTCCTCTCCGCGGGCGCCCTGCCCGGACTGTCCAGCCTGCTGCCGCGCTGGCTCGCCGGGCAGGGCCTGGACCGGGCCGCCGCCCTCACCGCGTACTGCGGCGGACTGGAGACCTGCACCCCCACCGTGGCGCGCGACCTCATGCTGTCCCTGACCTCGGGCGGCGCCGGCGGCACGGCCTACGGCGAGGCACTGGCGGCCGTCCGCGGCGGGCGCCGCACCCCCCGCGCGCTGCGCACCACCGAGGACACCGAACACGGGGCGTTCCCCGGCCGGGTCGCCCTCCAGCCCTACCTCAGCCAGGAGAGCGAACGCCTCGCCACCGCACTGGGGTTGGACCGCCTCGACTGGTACAACGTCCACCCCGGGCCCGCCGTCCGCGCCCTGCTCGGACTGCTGCCGGGCCGCCTCGCCGCCGGGGACGACCCGGCGGAACTCGCCGACCGCCTGCTCCTCGCCGCCGACCTCGACCTGGCCGGCCGCAGACCGTACTACGTCATGGACTTCGCCCTGTCCGGTACCGCGTCCGGGCGGCCCGCCACCGCCGGGCTCACCCTGCGCGCCGCCAGCAGCTACCGGCTCACCGCGGCCGTCGGCGCACTGGCGGCGGACGCGGTCGCACGCGCCGGGATCCCCCCGGGCGTCCACTTCGCCTGCGACGTACTGGACGCCGAGACCGTGCTCCGCCATCTGCGGTCCCACGGCGTCGCGGACCTCCGGACCACCGGCACGGCGGCCCGCACCGAACCGAACGAGCAGATGGAAGAAGGCGTGCTGTGAGCACACCGGCACCGATGCGCATCCTGGTCTGCGGCACCAACTTCGGCCGCTTCTACGCCGAGGCGGCACACCAGCGCCCCGGCTACGCCCTCGCCGGCATCCTCAGCCGGGGATCGGCCGCCTCCCGCGCCTACGCCTGCGGCCTCGGCGTCCCCTTCCACACCCGCGTCGACGACCTCCCGGCCGATATCGACGCCGCCTGTGTGGCGGTGAGCTCCGCCATCTCCGGCGGCCAGGGCACCGAACTCGCCCGGGCCCTGATGGACCGCGGCATCCATGTACTCCAGGAACACCCCCTGCATCTCACCGAGTTGACCGCCAATCTGAAGCACGCCCGCCGCCGCGGAGTGCGGTACCGCATCAACACCCACTACCCGCGGGTCGCCCCCGTCCGCACCTTCATCGACGCCGCCCGGCGGCTCACCGCACGGCAGCGGCCCCTCTTCGTGGACGCCGCCACCCCCGTCCATCTGATGCACCCCCTGGTCGACATCCTCGGGCAGGCCCTCGGCGGCCTGCGGCCCTGGCGGTTCGCGGACCCGGCACCGCTGCCCGACGACATCGGGCCGCACCCCTTCCGCTCCCTGCACGGGATGCTCGCCGGCGTCCCCCTCACCCTGCGGATACACCACCAACTCGACCCGTCCGACCGGGACAACCACGCCCTGCACTGGCACCGCGTCTCCCTCGGCACGGAAGGCGGGGTCCTCACCCTGGCCGACACCCACGGGCCCGTCCTGTGGAGCCCCCGCCTGCACATCGGCCGCGACCGCGACCACCGCTTCGTACTGGACGGGCCCGGGACGGGCGGCCTGGGCCTCGGCACCACCACCGTCGCCGGCACCACCGGAAGCTTCCGCACGGTCTTCTCCGACCTGTGGCCGCAAGCGGTCGGCTCCGCCCTCGACGCCCTCCGCGACGCCGCCGAGCACGGCGGCGACGCCCTGCGCGACGGCCAGTACGACCTGGCGGTGTGCCGCATCTGGAGCGACCTCGCGGCCCGCCTCGGACCACCCGAGATCATCCGGCCGTCCACCCCGCGTCCCCTGGCCGCCGGCGACATCCTCCGGCTCTCCGACGAGCCGAGCCCCAACAGCCCCCGGACCGAGGGCAGTTCACCCCGCCCCGCGGACACCCTGCCGTACACACCGTCCGCGGAGTTCTTCGACCTGGTCGCCGCCGGACACACCGCGACCGCGAGCATCCCCGCCATCGTCGACGTCCTCGCCGGGGCCGACCTCAGCACCGGGCCGGTCGCCGACATCGGCGCCGGCACCGGACTGGTCACCGAGGCCGTCGCCCGCGCCCGGCCCGACGCGGAGATCCTCGCCTGCGAACCGGCCGTCGGAATGCGCGCCGTCCTCACCAGCCGCGTCTTCAGCGACCCCGCCCTGCGCTCCCGCGTCACCATCACCGCCGACGCGGCCCCCGGCCTGGACCTCCCGGACCGCGTCAGCGCCGTCCTGCTCTGCGGGGTCCTCGGCCATCTCGACGGCGACCAGCGGGCCGTGCTGTGGCGGCGGCTCATCCCGCGGCTAGCGCCCGGCGGGCTCGTCCTCGTCGAACTCATGCAGTTCGAGAGCCAGTTGGCCTTCCCGGAGACCCGGCTCGCCACCGCCACCGCCGGACGGCACCGCTACGAATGGTCCTTCGCCGGGGCACCCGACGAGACCGGCGACGGCACCATGCGCCTGCACTCCACCTGGCGCGTCTACCGGGACGGCGCCCCGCACGCCCGGCGCGAGGTGCACGACTCCTACCGCTGGACGCCCCTCACCCTGAAGGACGTCGCCGCCGAGTCCGGTCTCACCGCCCGCCCGCTGCCCACCCGCCCCGGCGCACCCCCGCTCGCCGTCCTCACCCGCACACCGGCCACCGCCCCCGCGGACGAACCGGCCCCACCCCACCCGCACACCACCGCCGACCTCTGAGGACCACCATGACCACCCCCGCACCCCGGCCGACCCCCGACACGGCAGCCACCTCCCAACAGGCCGACGCGCCCCGCGAGTTCCCCATCCGCCGCGGCTGCCCCTTCGCCCCGCCCGCGGAGTACGGCACCATGCGCGGCGACGACCCCGTCGCCCGCATCACCCTGCCCACCGGACGTGAGGCCTGGGCGGTGACCCGCTACGACGACGTACGCGAACTGCTCTCCGACCCCCGCGTCAGCGCCGACATCCGCCACCCCAACTTCCCCGCACTCGGCGAGGGTGAGCAGGAGGCCGGGGCCCGATTCCGCCCGTTCATCCGCACCGACGCCCCCGAACACACGCGCTACCGGCGGATGCTGCTGCCGGTGTTCACCGTGCGCCGGGTCCGCGCGATGCGGCCCGCCGTCCAGGCCTGCGTGGACGACATCCTCGACGGAGTGCTCGCCGCCGGCGGCCCGGTGGACTTCGTCTCCGCCTACGCCAACGCCGTCTCCACCTCGGTGATCTGCGAACTCCTCGGCATCCCCAAGGAGAACCTGGAGTTCTTCCGGGACGTCACCCGGATCTCCGGCTCCCGCCACAGCACCGCCGAGGAAGTCGCCCACGCCCTCGGCGGACTCTTCGGCCTCCTCTCCCGGCTGATCGGCGAACGGCGGGACGAACCCCGCGACGACCTGATCTCCCAACTCGTCACCGGCCACCTGGCCACCGGCAAGGTGACCGAGGACGAACTGCTGTCGACCCTCGGCATCACCATCAACGCCGGGCGTGAGACCACCACCAGCATGATCGCCCTGAGCACCCTGCTCCTCCTGGAACAGCCCGAACTGGCCGCGGAACTCCGCCAGGACCCCGCCCTGATGCCCGCCGCCGTGGACGAACTCCTGCGGATCCTGTCCGTCGCCGACTCCATCCCGCTGCGCGTCGCCGCCGAGGACATCGAACTCTCCGGCCGGACCATCCCCGCGGGAGACGGCGTCATCGCCCTCCTCGCCGCAGCCGACCACGACCCCGAGCAGTTCGACACCCCCGGGCAGGCCGACTTCCACCGCACCGACAACCACCACCTCGCCTTCGGCCACGGGGTGCACCAGTGCATCGGCCAGCACCTGGCGCGACTGGAACTGGAGGTGGCCCTGGAGACACTGCTGCGCCGCGTCCCCGGCCTCCGCCTCGCCGGCGACCGCGAGCAGGTCGCGATCAAGCACGACTCGGCCACCTTCGGCCTGGAAGAACTGATGGTGACCTGGTGACCGCCCACCCCCCGCCCCCCGCCGCGCACACCGCCAACCCCTGGATCAGAGCGTGGACCACGGCGCCCACCGCCCGGCTCACCCTGATCTGCCTCCCGCACGCGGGCGGCAGCGCCGGCTTCTACCGGCCCTGGGCGGCACTGATGCCACCCGAGGTGCGACTCCTCGGCATCCAGTACCCCGGCCGCGAGGACCGCTTCGACGACCCCGCGAGCACCGGCATGGGCGACCTGGTGACCTCCGTCGCCGACGCCGTCCAACCCCTCCTCGACCGGCCCTACGCCCTCTTCGGCCACAGCATGGGCTCCGCCGTCGCCTGGGAACTCGCCCATGAACTCCACCGGCGCCAACTCCCCGGCCCCCGCCGCCTCTTCGTGTCCGGCCGCGCCGCCCCCGGCACCGCCCTCACCGGTCACCTGCACCGGCAGGACGACGACACCCTCTGCGCGGAACTCGACCGGCTCGGCGGCACCAGCGGCGAGATCCTCGCCGACCCCGGACTGCGCCCCCTGGTCCTGACCGCCGTACGCCACGACTACCGGATCATCGAGACCCACCGGCCGCGGCGACGGCCGCCGCTGTCCTGCCCCCTCCATGTCCTGACCGGCGGCGACGACCCCGAGCTGGGAGCGGACCGCTGCCGCGAACAGGCCGCGGGCTGGGCCGCCCTCACCACCGCCCGCACCGAGGTCCGCGTCTTCCCCGGCGACCACTTCTACCTCACCCCGCGCCGCGGTGAGGTGGTCGCGGCCGTCCTGCGCCGCATGGACCCCTCCCTGGCCACCTCGGGCCCCCGCACCTGGCCCAGCACCCCATGACCCCCGGCCCCAACACCCCACCCACGCCCGCCCGTTCGGCCGCACCCGCCGCCCTCGCCCGGAGACTGTCGTGATCGACTACTACTCGACCTCGGCCGAGTTCTACGAACTGGTCGCCACCCGGCACACCGCCAGCAGCGGCCCCCCGCTGACCCGCGTCCTCACCGGCCTGGACACCTCGCACGGCCCCGTCCTGGAGATCGGCGCCGGCACCGGACGCGTCACCGAGGTCATCGCGGCCGCACTCCCCGAAGCGGACATCCTCGCCGCGGAACCCTCACCCGTGATGCGCGCCATGCTCACCTCCCGCATCGCCCGCGACCCGGACCTGCGGCGCCGGGTCACCGTGGACGACGGCGCCGCCCAGGACCTCGAACTCCCCGAACGGCTCTCCGCCGTCGTCATCTTCGGCGTGGCCGGCCACCTCACCGTCCCCGAGCGCACCGCCCTGTGGAAACGCCTCGCCGCCCGCCTGCCCGACGGAGCACCCATCGTCGTGGAACTCATGGGCGTCTCCACACCCCGCGTCATCCCACCCGTGATGTCCCTCCGGGAGACCATCGGCCGCCAGACCTACGAGTGGTGGATCGGCGGCGAACCCACCGAGGGCGACGCCATGCGGTTCACCACCACCTGGAAGGTCCTGCGCGACGGGCGCACCGTACGCGAGGTCGCCGACAGCTACGACTGGCACACCTTCGACGCCGCCCGACTCGCCCGCGAGGCCGGTCTGACCAGCCGCCGCATCACCGAAGCGGGCGGCAGGCCCATCCCCGAAATCGGAGTCCTCCTCAAGTGAAGTCCCAACCACCCCAGCCCGGCCCCGAGTTGGCACCCCAGGCACCCGCGGACCCGCTGCGCACCCTGGCCCGGCCCGTCCGGGGACCGCTGGCCACCGCCGTCGCCCTCCAGACCGTCGCCGCCCTCGCCGGAGTGGTGCCGTTCATCGCCGTGTCCCTGATCGCCGACCGCCTCACCGCCACCCCGCCCGCAGGCGGCAGCACCCTGTGGCCCCTGGCCACCCTGGCCTGCGCCGCCGGCTTCCTCGCCCTGGCCTGCGGCACCGCGGCCGGCGCCCTCGCCCACCTCGCCGACAACCGGCTCCAACTCGCCCTGCGCCGCCGCCTCGCCCACCACATCGGCAAGCTCCCCCTCGGCCGGCTCACCGAACGCAACACCGGCGAAGTCAAACAGGCCGTGCACGACGACGTCAGCGCACTGCACACCCTCTTCGCCCACACCCTGCTCGACATCGTCACCGTGCTCGCCGCCCCGGCACTCGCCCTGGCCTACCTCCTCACCGTCGACTGGCGCCTCGCCCTGATCAGCGTCACACCCCTGCTGCTCGGTGTGCTCCTCTTCGGCCGCGCCATGAGCGGCGCCGCCGGACAGATGACCGAGTACGGTGCCGCCCTGGGCCGGATCTCCGCCGCCGCCGTCGAATTCGCCGCCGGCATCAGCGTGTTCAAGAGCTTCGGACGTGGACGCCGAGCCCATGAACGCTTCATCGACGCCACCGAGAACTTCGCCGGCTTCTTCTCCCGCTGGGTCCGCACCACCCTGATCAGTTCCACCGCCGCCCTGCTCGTCGTCGCCCCCGCCGTCGTCCTGCTCCTCCTGGCCGCCGCCGGCACCCTGTTCGCCACCCGGGGCTGGACCACCCCCGCGGACCTGGTGCCGTTCCTGCTGCTCGGCCCCGCCATCGCCGCCCCCATGACCGTCGTCGGCCCCCGCGTCCAGCAGATCCGCGCCGGCCAGGCAGCCGCCACCCGCATCACCGAACTCCTCCACACCCCCACCCTCCCCGAACCCGCCGAACCCGCCCTCCCGCACGGCCACCACATCGCCCTCCGCGCAGTGTCCTTCTCCTACGACGGCCGCACCGACGTCCTGCACCACATCGACCTCGACCTCGCCCCCGGTACTGTCACCGCACTCGTCGGCCCCTCCGGCTCGGGCAAATCCACCCTGGCCTCCCTGCTGCCCCGCTTCCACGACACCACCGCCGGCACCATCACCCTCGGCGGCACCGACCTCCGCGACATCCCCTCCACCGAACTGTACCGCCACATCGGCTTCGTCCTCCAGGACGTACGGCTGCTGCGTGCCACCGTCACCGACAACATCCGCCTCGGCCGGCCCGACGCCACCCAGGACGAAGTCGAACGCTGCGCCCGCGCCGCCCACATCCACGACCGGATCACCGCCCTGCCCGAGGGCTACGCCACCGAACTCGGCACCACCACCCTCTCCGGCGGCGAAGCCCAACGCCTGTCCATCGCCCGGGCGTTGCTCGCCGACGCCCCCGTCCTCGTCCTCGACGAGGCCACCGCCTACGCCGACCCGCACTCCGAAGCACTCATCCAGGACGCGCTGTCCACCCTCGCGGCCGGGCGCACCCTGCTCGTCATCGCCCACCGGCTGGCCACCATCCGCTCCGCCGACCGGATCGTCGTCCTCGACGACGGACGCGTCACCGAACAGGGCCGCCACGACGACCTCCTGGCCGCCCACGGCCGCTACACCGCGCTCTGGCAGGCCCAGCACACCCCGACCGACCCCACCCCCGACGGAGCCGCCCCCGCGGACCCCATCCGGGAAGGAAGCGCACGATGATCCGCCAACTCCGCCGCACCCTCGGACCGGAAGGCTCCCCGCCGCTCGACCGGCTCCTCGTCCTCCAGAGCGGCGCCGCCGTCCTCCAGGGCATCACCTTCGCCCTGCTGGTGCCACTCCTGCGGACCCTCCTCGGCCCCCACCCCGACCACACCTGGTCCTGGCTGACCGCACTCACCATCTGCGCACTCGGCTGCACCGCACTCCAGGGCGCCGCCATCAGCAACGGATTCACCGTCGGCTCCCGGCTCTCCCGCACCCTCCACCACCGCATGGCCGACCAGGCGCTGCGGCTGCCGCTGGGCTGGTTCACCGCCGGCCACACCGCCGAGTTCAGCCGGCTCGCCGGACAGAACGTCATCCAGGTGATGAGCACCCCCGCCCATCTGCTGCGCCCCTTCATCAACTCCCTCCTCACCCCCGTCACCCTGGTCGTCGCCACCTTCTTCTTCGACACCCGCACCTCCCTGGTCCTGCTGGTCTGCACACCCGTCCTCTTCGGCATCCAGACCGCGAGCACCGCCGTGCTGCGCCGGCTCGACCTCGGCCGCCACACCGCCCTCACCGAGAGCGCCGACCGCGTCCTGGAGTACACCCGCAACCAGCCCGTGCTCCGCGCCTTCGGCCGAACCGCCGACGGCTACGGGGCACTTGACGACGCGCTGGTGGCCGAGGCGGCCGCGGACCGCCGGCTCATCGCCCGCGGTCTGCCCGGACTGGTCTCCTTCTCCTTCGCCACCCGCCTCGTCTTCGCCCTGCTGCTCGCCCTCGGTGTCGCCTGGCACCTCGACGGCTCCCTCAGCACGCCCGACCTGCTGGCGCTGCTGGTCCTGCTGACCCGCCTCATCGACAGCGTCTCGTCCGCCGCCGAAGCCGGTGCCGGGATGCGCATCGCCCGCAACACCCTCGAACGCCTCGGCACCCTCCTCGACGAACCCCCCTTCCCCCAGCCCACCGCACCGCGGCAACCCCGCGACAGCAGCGTGGAGTTCACCGATGTCGACTTCCACTACGGAGGCAAACCCGCGGCCGGCACGAGCGCACCCCCCGCCCTCCGCGAGGTGGGCTTCCGCCTGCCCGAACGCAGTATGACGGCCCTCGTCGGACCCTCCGGCGCCGGCAAGACCACCATCGCCGCACTGCTGGCCCGCTTCCACGACACCACCGCCGGCACCGTAAGGATCGGCGGCGTCGACGTCCGCGAGATCGCCGCCGAGGACCTCGCCGCCCATATCTCCCTCGTCTTCCAGGACGTCTACCTCTTCGACGGCACCATCGAGGAGAACGTCCGCATCGCCGCCCCCGACACCGACCCCGAGCAACTGCACACCGCGGCCGCCCTCTCCGGACTCGACCGCGTCATCGAGGAACTGCCCGACGGCTGGGCCACCCGCGTCGGGGAAGGCGGCACCCGGCTCTCCGGCGGGCAGCGGCAGCGGGTGTCCATCGCCCGCGCCCTCCTCAAGGACGCCCCGATCCTCGTCCTGGACGAAGCCACCGCCGCCCTCGACCAGGAGAACGAAGCCCTCTTCGCCGACACCGTACGCACCCTGGCCCGGCAGAAGACCCTCCTCGTCATCGCACACCGCCTCAGCACCGTGGTCGACGCCGACCAGATCCTGGTACTCGAAGACGGCCGCATCACCGAACGCGGCACCCACCAGGACCTGTTGACGGCGGACGGCACCTACGCCTCCCTCTGGCGGCACCGCACCCGGGCCCACGGCTGGCGACTGGGGACGGCACCCGTATGACCACCCACCCCGGACCCCCGGCAGCACCGGAAAGGCACCGAACCATGACCATCGGATCCCGGAACTCCTGGGCGGACTGGGCGAGTTGCATCCCCCCGCTCACCCACACCACCACCCGGGAACCCAGCCCCGACCCCGCCGCCACCGCCACCCGCCTCGCCCGGGCCGACCTCGCCGGCCCGTACATGCTGTACGAGACGGGGGACGGCGTCTGGCACTTCGCCGCCGGCCCCGCGGCCAGCCTCACCGCCGACGCCACCACCGTCACCGCCCACTGCGCAGGACACACCTGGACTTCGCCCACCGGCGGGCAACCACTGGCCGCCTTCGCCGACGCCCTCTCCGCCCTGCGCCCCACCGGCGGCCACCCGCGCCACTACTACGGCTGGGCCGCCTTCGAACTCGCCCACCTGCTCCACGCCGACCCCGCCGCAGCCGGTGACCGGCCCCTGCTCCACGCACTCGTCCCGTCCCTCGAAGTCACCCTCACCGACCGCGGAACCACCATCCGCGCGGTGGACGAGACCTGGACCCGTAAAATCGCCGACCTCCTCACGGAACCCGCGATCGCACACTCCGCCCAGGACGCCCCCGCACCCGTGGGCCGCGACACCGCCGAGACCACCATCGCCACCGGCACCACGGCCTACGGCCACGCCGTGTCCCGTACCGTCGCGGACATCCGTACCGGACTCCTGGAGAAGGCGGTCCTCTCCCGGAAAGTCCCGCTGCCGGACGGCCGCCGCCCCGACTTCCCCGCCACCTATCTGGCCGGCCGCCGGGCCAACACCCCTGCCCGTTCCTACCTGTTGGACCTCGGCGGGTACCGGGCTGCCGGGTTCAGCCCGGAGACCGTACTGGAGGTGGCGGCGGACGGACGTCTCAGCACCCAGCCGCTCGCCGGCACCCGCGCACTGGGCGGCGACCCGGTGGAGAACGGACGGCTGCGTGCCGAACTCCTCAGCGACCCCAAGGAGATACATGAGCACGCGGTGTCCGTCCGCCTCGCCTGGGACGAGGTGGCCGCGGTGTGCCGTCCGGGCTCGGTCGCGGTCGAGGAGTTCATGACCGTCAAACCCCGCGGATCGGTCCAGCACCTTGCCTCCCGGGTGGCCGGCAGACTGCGGCCCGAGTGCGGCCCCTGGGACGCCTTCGCCTCCCTCTTCCCCGCCATCACCGCCACCGGCGTCTCCAAACGCGCCGCCCTCCAGGCCCTCGCCCGCCATGAGCGGGGACCCCGCGAGCTGTACGGCGGTGCTATGTTCCGCGGCGGCACCGACGGCGAACTTGACGCCGCCCTCGTACTGCGCACCCTCCTCGGCAGCGGCGAGGAAGTGTGGTTGCGGGCGGGCGCCGGGATCACCCCGCAGTCCGACCCGGAACGGGAGATCGAGGAGACCTGCGAGAAGCTCCGCAGCATCGCCCCGCACCTCCGGTTCAACCAGCCCTGAACCGGAGCCCGTTGAGGTCCGCGCCGCCCCCGCTTCGCCGCCGGCCCGCAGGTCGGCCCCGTACCGTTCGCGCAACCGCTTGCGAAAAGTTATGGCGCAACCGCTTGCGCAACTGCTTGCCCCGTCCTTAACGTGTGCTGACCCGGCCACGGTGGTGTGGCCGGGAAGCCATGGAGGTTGGTGACATGAAGCGGTCGAAGGGGCTGACGCGGGCCCTCGTGCCGGTGGGGGCGCTCTCTCTCGTCCTGTCCGGCTGCGCCGGAGCGGGTGGCGGCGGCAGTGACGCGGGTGGAACGAAGACCGTCAAGGTCGCCTTGGTGTCCAACCCGCAGATGCAGGACCTGAAGAAGCTGGCACCGCAGTTCGAGAAGAGCCACCCCGGCATCAAGCTGGAGTTCAGTGTGCTGCCGGAGAACCAGCTCCGGGACTCGGTGACCAAGGACATCGCCACCAAGTCGGGCCAGTACGACGTGGCTTCGATCGACAACCTCAACGGGAGCACCTTCGCCAAGAAGGGCTGGCTGACCGACCTCGGTCCGCTGGCGAAGAAGACCTCCGGTTACGACACCGGCGACTTCATCCCGTCGATGTGGACCCTCAACCAGGAGAAGGGCATCCAGTACGGGGTGCCGTTCTACGGTGAGTCCACCTTCCTGATGTACCGCAAGGACCTGTTCGAGAAGGCCGGTCTGAAGATGCCGGCCAAGCCGACCTGGGACCAGGTCGCCAAGCTCGCCGACAAGCTGGACACCAAGGACGTCTCCGGGATATGCCTGCGCGGCAAGCCCGGCTGGGGCGAGAACATGGGCGTCCTGAGCACCGTCATCCAGACCTTCGGCGGCAGCGTCTACGACTCCCACTTCAAGGCGCAGATGAACAGCCCGGCCACCACCAAGGCCGTGAAGTTCTACACCGACCTGGTCAAGAAGGACGGCGAGGCGGGCGCCGCCAACGCGGGCTTCACCGAGTGCCTGTCCACCATGGGCCGCGGCAAGGCCGCCATGTGGTACGACTCCACGGTCGGCGCCTCCCTGCTGGCAGACAGCAAGCAGTCCTCGGTCGCCGGGAAGATCGGTCTGGCACCGGCCCCGGTGGTGAAGACCAAGTCGGCGGGCTGGCTCAGCTCCTGGTCCTTCATGATCCCCAAGACCTCCAAGAACACCGACGCCGCCTGGAAGTTCGTCTCCTGGGCCACCTCCAAGGAGTACGCCAAGCTGGTCGGCGACAAGCTGGGCTGGACCCGGGTCCCGCCGGGTGTGCGCACGTCCACCTATGAGATCCCGGAGTACCGCAGCGCCGCCAAGGACTACGCGGACGCCACCCTCGCCCAGATGAAGAGCGTCAACCCCAAGCAGCCGGGCGTCGCCCCGCAGCCGTGGGTGGGCACCAACTACGTGGCCATCCCCGAGTACCCGGACCTCGGTACCAAGATCTCGCAGGAGATGTCCGCGGTGATCGCCGGGCGGGAGAGCGTGTCCGCAGCGCTGGGCAAGTCCCAGGGCTGGGCGGAGAAGGTCGCCGAGTCCGGCGGATACCAGAAGTAGCCCCGGGCCAGGGCCAGTTGGAGCCGGGCGCAGACCCGGAAGCGGAGGGGCCGGGCCGCCCGGCCCCTCCGCCGGCCCGGTCCGGTCGAGTAACACAGCCAAGGAGTCGCAGCGGTGCGCGCAGCAGTCATGCAGGGCCCGGGGGCCCTGGCCCTGGAGGAGCGGAGCCGGCCCGAACCGGGACCGCGTGAAGTCCTCGTCCGTATCACCTCCTTGGGGATCTGCGGATCGGATGTGTCCTTCTTCCGCCACGGCCGCCTCGGGCACAGCGTGTTCCGGGCGCCGGTGGTCCTCGGGCACGAACCCGCGGGCGAGGTGGTGGCCTGCGGTTCCGGGGCGACCCGGCACCGCCCCGGGCAGCGGGTGTCGGTGGAGCCCGGCATCCCCTGCGGCACCTGCGCCCAGTGCCGTACCGGGCACTACAACCGCTGTGCCGACATCCGCTTCCTCTCCGACCCGCCCCACGACGGGGCGATGCAGGAGTACGTCGTCGTCCACGAGGCCTTCGCGCACCCGGTGCCGGACCGGCTCTCCGACGACGCCGCCGCACTGATCGAACCGCTGTCGGTGGCGCTCTGGGCCGCCCGGCGCGGCCGTATCGGCGCCGGGGACCGGGTGCTGATCACCGGCGCCGGGCCGATCGGGCTGCTGTCGGCGCAGGTGGCGCGGGCGCTCGGGGCGACCGAGATCGCGGTCAGCGACGTCAACCCGGCCCGGCTGGCGGTGGCTTCGGACTTCGGCGCCACCACGACCATCCTGTCCGCCGACGCGCCCGCGGCCGCCGCCGAGGTGTCCCCGACGGTGCTGGTCGAGTGCTCGGGCAGCCCCCGGGCGCTCGCCGACACCCTGCCCGGTACCGCGGCGGGCGGCAGGGTCGTCCTGGTCGGCATGGGCCCCGAGGAGGTCAGCCTGCCGCTGGGCCTCGTCCAGCAGCGGGAGCTGACCGTGGGCGGCGTCTTCCGCTACGCCAACACCTGGGAGACCGGCATCGAACTGGCCGCGTCCGGCCGGGTCGACCTCGACGGCCTGGTCACCGACCGCTTCCCGCTCACCGGCGCCGCCACCGCCCTCGATCCCGACACCGCCGTCACCACGTCCGTCAAGACCGTCATCGACCTGCGCGACTGAACGCGGCCCGGCACGGCCCGCCGCGCGGCACTTCCCTACGCGACACATTCCGGAGAACCCAGGTGTACCTCCCGACCACCGAATGCCAGGACGGCCCCGAACTCCCGGTGGAGACCGACCTCGCCGCCCTGGCAGCACGCGCCCGACGGCTCATGGAGCGGCCCGGCCGGGCCGTCCTCGGTATCGCCGGCGCCCCGGCGGCCGGCAAGAGCACACTGGCGTCCGCGCTGGTCCAAAGGCTCGGCCCGCGCGCCTGCCTGCTCCCCATGGACGGCTACCACCTGGCCGGCTCGGTCCTCACCGGGCTGGGCCGCCGGGAACGCAAGGGCGCGCCCGACACCTACGACGCGGACGGCTTCGTCGCCCTGCTGCGGCGGCTGCGGGACGGCGAGCGGTCCGAGACCGTCTACGCGCCGCGGTTCCACCGCGAGATAGAGGAGTCCATCGCCGGGGAGATCGTCATCGGCCCCGATATCGACCTGGTCGTCGCGGAGGGCAACTACCTGCTGCTCCCGGACGGCCCCTGGCGCCGGGTCCGCCCCCTCCTGGACGAGGGCTGGTACGTCGACCCGGACGAGGAACTGCGGCTGCGGCGACTGGTGGACCGGCATGTGGAGTTCGGCCGCAGCCCCGAGGAGGCGCACGCGCGGGCCCACGGCACCGACCAGGCCAACGCCGTCACCATCGCGGCCACCCGGGCCCGTGCCGACCTCGTGGTGCGGCTCGCCGGGAGAGAGGAGCAGTGACCATGTCCGCAACCGTGGCCGGCGAGCCCGCGAAGGCCGCGCCGGGCGGCACCAGGTCCGCCGCACGGCCGACCGGCCGGCGCCGGGAGGCGTGGATCAGGCGCCTGCCGCTGCTGCCCGCACTGATCTATCTGATCGTGCTGACCCAACTCCCGTTCCTCGCCACCCTCTACTACAGCGTCCGCTCCTGGAACCTGCTGACCGGCCGCAACACCTTCGCCGGTCTCGACAACTACGCGGCCGCGTTCACCGACCCCACCTACCGCACCGCGGTCCTCAACACCGTGGTGATCACCTCGGTCACGGTGCTGCTGTCGCTGGTGCTGGGGGTGGGGCTGGCGCTGCTGATCAACGAGCGGTTCCTCGGCCGCGGAGTGGTCCGCACCCTGCTGATCACCCCGTTCCTGATCATGCCGACGGCCGCCGCGCTGCTGTGGAAGTACACCATGCTCGATCCCGAACAGGGCATGGTCAACGCCCTGTTGGGACTCTTCGGGGTGGAGCCGGTGGCCTGGCTCCAGGAGTATCCGCTGACGTCGATCATCGTGGCCGGGGCCTGGCAGTGGACCCCGTTCATGATGCTGATCGTGCTGGCCGGGTTGCAGAGTATGCCGCACGACGTGGTCGAGGCCGCCGCCGTGGACGGCGCGGGACGCTTCACCGTCTTCCGGTATCTGACCGTCCCGCACCTCAAGCCGTTCATGCAACTGGGCGTGCTGCTGGGTGCGATCAACGTGGTCAGCACCTTCGACGGGATCTTCATGATGACCCAGGGCGGCCCCGGCACGGCCACCACCAACCTGCCCTACTTCCTGTACCAGCAGGCGTTCCAGAGCTTTGAGATCGGACGGGCCGCCGCCCTCGGCGTGGTCACCGTGATCGGCACCATCATCGTCGCGCAGGCCGCGCTGCGGCTGCTGTCGGGCCTGCTCGCCGGACCGGAGGCACGCTGATGTCCACCCTCACCACCGGCACAGGCACCGGCTCACGCGCCGCCCGGCGCCCCCGGCTGCGCCTCGGGCGCGCGCTCCTCGGCTGGGCCACTGCCCTGGTCTTCTGCTTCCCGGCGATCTGGATGGTGGTCACCGCCTTCCGTCCCGAGGGCGGCTCCTACACCTCGCTCGGCTTCACCCCGACGCTGGACGAGTTCCGCCGGGTCCTCGGCGGCGACATGGTGCCGTATCTGATGAACTCGGCGATGGCCACGGTCATTTCGGTCCTGCTGACGCTGGCACTCGCGGCACCGGCCGCCTACGCCCTGGCGATCCGGCCGGTGCGCAAGTGGCGGGACTCGCTGTTCTTCCTGATCTCGACCAGGATGATGCCGCCCGCCGCCTCCATCGTCCCGCTCTACCTCATCGCCCGCGACGCCGGCCTCCTGGACAACGTGTGGGCGCTGATCCTGCTCTACACGGCGATGAACCTGCCGCTCGCGGTGTGGATGCTGCGCTCCTACTTCATGGAGGTCCCGGTCGAGGTGCTGGAGGCCGCCCGGATGGACGGCGCGGGCCTGCGGGTGCAGATCACCACGATCCTGCTGCCGCTCACCGCGCCCGGTATCGCCGCCACCGCACTCATCTGCGCGATCTTCTCCTGGAACGAGTTCTTCTTCGCGGTCAACTTCACCACCACCACGGCCGGCACAGTGCCCGTGTACCTCAGCGGTCTGATCACCGGGCGCGGCCTCTTCCTCGCCCAGCTCTGCGCCGCCTCACTGCTCGCCTCGCTGCCGGTGATCCTCCTCGGCTGGATCGCCCAGAAGCAACTGGTGCGCGGTCTGACCATGGGCGCCGTCAAGTGACCCCCGCATCCACCCCCTTGGAGTCCTCCGCCATGACCGCTCACCCTTCTTCCCCGCCCGTCGCCGACCGGGCCGGCTGGACCGAGCTGGATGTGCGCGCCGTGGACACCGCCCGGCTGCTCGCCGCCGACGCCGTGCAGCGGGTGGGCAACGGCCACCCCGGTACCGCGATGAGTCTGGCGCCCGTCGCCCATCTGCTGTTCCAGCAGGTGATGCGGCACGACCCGGCCGACCCCGGCTGGCTCGGCCGGGACCGCTTCGTCCTGTCCTGCGGGCACTCCAGCCTCACCCTGTACTGCCAACTCTTCCTCACCGGCTACGAGTTGGGCCTGGACGACCTGAAGGCGCTGCGCACCCAGGGCTCCCTCACCCCGGCCCACCCCGAGTACGGGCACACCCCGGGCGTGGAGATGACCACCGGGCCGCTGGGCCAGGGCCTCGCCTCCGCCGTCGGGATGGCCATGGCCGCCCGCCGCGAACGCGGACTGCTCGACCCCGAAGCGGCGCCCGGGGAGAGCGTGTTCGACCACCAGGTCTATGTACTGGCCTCGGACGGCGACCTGATGGAGGGGGTCACCGCGGAAGCCTCCTCCCTCGCCGGGCACCAGCGCCTGGGCAACCTGGTGGTGATCTACGACGACAACAAGATCTCCATCGAGGACGACACCGCCGTCACCTTCACCGAGGACGTGGCGCAGCGCTATGCCGCGTACGGCTGGCAGGTCATCGAGGTCGACTGGCGGACCGGCCCGGACGGCTACACCGAGGACGTCGACGCCCTGCTCACCGCGATCGAGACCGCCAGGGCCGACACCGGCCGGCCCTCCCTGATCACGGTGAACACGGTCATCGGCTGGCCCGCCCCGACCCTGCGCGACAGTGCCAAGACCCACGGCAACGCCCTCGGCGCGGCGGAGGTCGCCGCCACCAAGGAACTGCTCGGCTTCGACCCCGAGGGCACCTTCACCGTCGAGGACGAGGTCCTGGCGCACACCCGGCAGGCGGCCGAGCGCGGCTGGCGGACCCGGGAGCGCTGGGAGAAGAAGTACGCCGCCTGGCGGTCCGCGCAGCCCGAACGGGCCGCGCTCCTCGACCGCTTGCGCGACCGCCGCCTCCCCGACGGGGTGGCCGAGGCCCTGCCGGTCTTCGCCCCCGGCACCGCCATCCCCACCCGCAAGGCATCGGGTGCGGTACTGGACTCGCTCAGCGGACTGCTGCCCGAACTGTGGGGCGGCTCGGCCGACTTGGGCGAGTCCAACCTGACGACGATGAAGGGCGAGCCCTCCTTCCTCCCCGCCGACGGCCGGACCGGCGCCTGGCAGGGCGGCCCGTACGGGCGGACCCTGCACTTCGGGGTCCGCGAGCACGCCATGGGCGCCATCCTCAACGGCATCGCCCTGCACGGACTCACCCGCCCCTACGCCGGCACCTTCCTGGTGTTCAGCGACTACATGCGGCCCGCCGTCCGGCTCGCCGCCCTGATGGGGCTGCCCGTCACCTATGTGTGGACGCACGACTCGATCGGCCTCGGCGAGGACGGCCCCACCCACCAGCCCATCGAGCACCTGGCCTCGCTGCGCGTCATCCCGGGCCTCGACGTGGTCCGCCCGGCCGACGCCAACGAGACGGCGATCGCCTGGCGCACCGTACTGGTACGCACCGACCGCCCCGCCGGGCTGGTCCTGAGCCGCCAGCCGCTCCCGGTGTACGACCGCACCCGCGGCGGCTCCGCGGAGGGCACGGCCCGCGGCGGCTATGTACTGGCGGAGGCCGAGGGCGGCCCGGCCGCCGTGCTGCTGATCGCCACCGGCTCGGAGGTCGCGGTGGCGATGGACGCGCGGGCCCTGCTCCAGGACGGCGGAATCCCGACGCGGGTGGTGTCCATGCCGTGCCTGGAGTGGTTCGCCGAGCAGCCCCGCGCCTACCGCGAGGAGGTACTGCCGCCCTCGGTCACCGCCCGGGTGTCGGTGGAGGCCGGGGTCGGCACCGGCTGGCGGGAGATCGTGGGACCCGCCGGAGCGATCGTGAGCATCGACCACTACGGTGCCTCGGCCGACGCCGCCACCCTCTTCGAGGAGTTCGGCTTCACCGGCGAGGCCGTGGCGGCCACCGCCCGCCGACTGCTGGCGGGGGAGGGGTAGGCCGACACGGCCTTGAACGGCCTGCGCCGGGTTTCCCGGTCGGGCGGCGAGCGCAATACCCTTGCGCTCAAGTACGGGTACGGCAGGCGGAGTTCGGCGGAGGGAGGGCTCGGAACCGATGGCGGTGAAGAAGGTCACGATGGCCGACATCGCAAGGCTGGCGGAGGTGTCCGTCACCACGGTCTCGCATGTGCTCAACGAGACCCGGTTCGTCGCCGAGGGGCCGCGGCAGCGGGTGCTGGACGCGGTGTCGGACACCGGCTACACCCCCAACAGCGTGGCCCGGTCGATCGCCACCTCCACGACCGAGACCATAGGGCTCGCCCTGCCCGCCATGTCCAAGCCGTCCTTCTCCGGCCTGCTCAAGCACATCGAGTCCGAGGTGCGCTCCACCCGGTACAGCCTGCTGCTCACCGACACCGAGGACGATCCCGCCCTGGAGCTGCACGTCGTCGAGGAGTTGCACGCTCGCCGGCGATGAAGTTCCTCGCCGAACGCGGCATCCCCACCGTGGTCATCGACCGTTTCGTGTCCAAGAAGTTCGACCAGGTCGGCGTGGAGAACGCCGAGTCGACCGCCACCCTGGTCGAGCATCTCGTCGGGGTGGGCCACCGGCGGATCGCCATGATCTCCGGTCTGCGCGGGCTGAGCACCACCAGCGAACGTGTAAGCGGCTTCCGTACCGGCCTGGAGCGGCACGGTCTGGTGGCCGACCCGCAACTGATGATCACCGGCCATGGCGACGAACGGCACGCCGAGGAGGCGGTGCACCTGTTCCTGGCGCTGCCCGAGCCGCCGACCGCGCTGATCACCGGCAACAACCTGATGACCATCGGCGCCATGCGCGCACTGACCGACCTCGGTCTGGAAGTCCCCCGGGACATCGCCCTGGCGGCCTTCGACGACTTCCCGTGGGCCGATCTCTTCCGGCCGCGGCTGACCGCGGTGGCCCAGCCGCTGGCCGAGATCGGGCAGACCGCCGTCCAACTGCTGATCAGCCGTATGGCCGACCCCGACCGCCCCCCGCGGACGTTCCGTCTGCCCTCCCGCTTCATGCACCGCGAGTCCTGCGGCTGCACCGCGAACATTCCCTGAACACCCGCCCTCCGACGCCCACTTGACGCTGCGGCACCCGTCCGCGGATGCCGGTGGCCGGGTCGAGGCTTAGCGGCGCGTGCAGGTGGAAACGACTAACCCCGGAATGATTGTCGTCACCAAGAGACGGCACATGGACGCGGGGAGGGTACGTGACGCAGGACGCAGCCCTGTATCTGAGGCCGCGGGTGGAGCCACCGCTCGCCTCACTGCTCGGCGACGCACGGTTCCTGCACTCGCTGGTGGACGCCCTCGGCTCACCGCTCAATGTGCTGCTCCCCGAGGTCGTCGCCGAGAACGCCGCACGCTTCCGAGCCGTCTACCGGCGCCACCACCTCGCGGGCCGGGTGTACTTCGCCCACAAGGCGAACCGGTCCAGCGCCCTGGTACGGCGGCTGGCCGCCTGCGATCCCACCTCCGTCGGCGTCGATGTGGCCTCACTGCGGGAGTTGCGGCACGCGCTGGGCTGCGGCTTCACCGGGGACCGGGTGATGGCGACCGGCCCCAAGGACCCGGAGTTCCTGTGGCTCGCCGCCCGCGTCGGAGCCACCGTCAACGTGGACTCGGTCGGCGAACTCCGCCAACTCGCCGCCCTGGTACGGGAACACGGCCTCGGCCGGACGAAGGTACTGGCGCGCCTCTCGGGCTTCGAGTCGGACACCGGATACGGCGGCGCGGGCACCCGGCTGCTGTCCCGCGGCAGCCGGTTCGGCACACCGGTCATGGAAGCAGGGGAACTGTGGTCGGCGCTGGCGGAACTCTCGGACCAGGTCGAACTCGTGGGCCTGGCCTACCACTTGGACACCACCGGCCTGGAGGAGAAGGCGCGCGCCCTGGAACGGTGCGTGCTGCTGGTGGACGAGTGCCGGGCGCGCGGCCTGGCCCCCGGCGCCGTGGACATCGGCGGAGGCTTCGGCGTCGGCTATCTCGCCGAGGCCGAGGAATGGGAGCGGTGGACCACCGCGCTGAGCGAGGCCGTACTCGGTGTGCGCCCGCCGATCACCTGGCGCGGCCACGGCTACGGGCTGCGCGCCGAGGACGGCACCGTACGCGGCACCGCGGCCCTGTATCCCGCACACCGGTCCGTGGCCGGGCCCGGCTATCTGGACCGCCTGCTCTCCCAGCCCGCCCCGGCCCTCGGCCGGCCCCCGGCCACCCTGCTGCTGGAGCACCTCGACGACCTGCACATCGAACCGGGCCGCGCCCTGGTCGACCAGTGCGGGCTGTCCCTGGCCCGGGTACTGGAGGTGCGGCGCACGGGCACCGGCCCCGACCGGTATCTGGTGCGCCTGGGCATGAACGCGGGGGACGTCAGCCTGGAGGAGCACGGCGTCCTGGTCGACCCCGTCCTGCTGCCACGCGAGGGCACACGGGGCGAGTCCGGCGGCGGTGGTCCGGTCGCGGTCCATCTCGTCGGCAATCTCTGCCTGGAGTCCGATCTGATCACCCGCCGGCTGGTGCACCTGCCCCGACTCCCGTGCAGCGGGGACCTGCTGGCCTTTGTCAACACCGCCGGATACGCCATGGACTTCCACGCCCATCAGGCGCAGCAGCAGCCCCTGGCGCGGACGGTGGCGGTCACGGAGGAGCAGGACGGCCGCTTCCGCTGGTGCCCCGACGAGGACTACTGGCCGCTCACCCACCCGCAGGAAAGGCCGTTATGAGGTACGACCGCATCACCGACGCCATCGGCAACACCCCGCTGGTCCGCATCGACGCATCCGTCCACGGGCTGAGCAACATCGACCTGTACGCCAAGCTGGAGATGCTCAACCCCTTCGGCTCCGTCAAGGACCGGCCCGCCTGGCACATGGCCCGGCCGCTTCTCGCGGAGGCGGCGGGCGGCGAGGGCACCGTCGTGGAGCTGTCCAGCGGCAACACCGCCAAGGCCCTCGCCCTGCTGGCTGGGATCAGCGGACTGCGGTTCAAGAGCGTGACCAACCGGATGCGCGTCCCGGAGATCAGGGAACTGCTCCTGCTGCTCGGCGCGGAGATCGAGGAACTCCCCGGCCGCAGCGAGTGCCTGGACCCCACCGACACCGACGATCCGCTGACCCGCTTCCACCGGGAGCTGTCCGAGCCGGGCGGTGAATACCTGCACACCGACCAGTACTTCAACCCGCGCAACGTCGAAGCACACGCGACGGGGACCGGGCCGGAGATCATCAAGGACCTGGACGGCCGGGCGCCCGACTGGTTCATCGCCTGTGTGGGCACCGCCGGTTCCTCGACCGGCGTCGCCAGGGTGCTGCGCGAGCATGATCCGCGGGTGCGCGTCCTCGGGCTGGTCGCCGACAAGTCCGACTTCATCCCCGGCATCCGAACCATCGACGAGGTGCACCAGGTCGGGCTGTTCCACCCGGCGACCTACGACTCCATAGCGCCGGTCACCTCCCAGGAGGCCATCGACGGCATGGTCACCCTGATCCGCCGCTGCGGCCTGCTGTCCGGCCCGACCGGTGGCGCCGCCTACCAGGGAGCCGTCCGCCAACTCACCGCCGTCAACGAGGAGTTGGCGGACACCGGGCGACGCCAGACCGCGGTCTTCATCGTCTGCGACCGGGCCGAGAGCTACCTCAGCTACGTCCGGGACCGCTGCCCCGAACTCCTCGGCAGGGCCCGGCGCGGCCACTCCGCCGCCACCCTCAGCGACGCCGAGGTCCACACCGAAGGCAGGACCATCGGCGTCGAGGACGCCCGGCGCTGGGTGACCGAGGGCGACCCGCGCCCCCTGGTGATCGACCTCCGCGGCCCGCACGCCTACGCCGCCCTGCACATCGCGGGATCGACCAACATCGTGGACGAGGTCTTCGAGGAACTGGTGCGGAACGGACTGCCGTTCAGCAAGCGGACCCCGGTGCTGCTCGCCTGCCCGGTGGGGGAGAAGTCGCTGCGCTACGCCGCGCTGCTGACCCGGATGGGGCACCCGGATGTGCGCAGCCTCGCGGGCGGCATCGTCGCCTGGCGGGACGCCGGCGCACCGCTGGTGAGGGAGTGAGCCGATGCCCCAGGAGACACAAGACGCGGGCGGGGACTGGCAGGCGCGTGCGCGGGCGCAGTTCCCCATCCTCGCCCGCCACCCGGAGCTGACCTATCTGGACAGCGCGGCCACCTCGCAGAAACCGCAGGCCGTGCTGGACGCCGTACAGGACTATCTGACGACGTCCAACGCCAACGCCGGCCGCGGCACCTACCCCTGGGCCAACCGCACCACGGAACTGGTCGAACGCGCCCGCGAGCGGGTCAAGGAGTTCCTCGGGGACCCGGCCCCCGACCGGTCCTCCGTGCACCTCACCAGCGGCACCAGCGAGGGCCTGCGCACCATCGCCCGCGACTGGCTGCCGCACCAACTGGCCGACGGCGACGAGATACTGGTCCCCTATGAGGACCACCGGGCCAACCTCGAACCCTGGCTGGAGGCACGGCAGTTGCTCGCCGAGCGCGGCACCCGGGTGCAGGTGCGCGCCCTGCCCCGGCAGTCCTCCTCGGGCGAGTACGACCACCGCGCCCTGGCCGACGCCGTCGGCCCCCGTACCCGCTTTGTGGCGGCGACCCATGTGCACCATGTCTACGGCGGCGATATGAACGTCCACCGCATCCGCGCCGCCGTCGGCCCGGAGATACCGATCTGCCTGGACGCGGCGCAGAGCGTCGGGCATCTGCCGATCCGGCTCGGGGACCCGGCGCTCGATGTCGACTTCGTCGTCTTCTCCGGGCACAAGGCGCTGGCCCTGCCCGGTACCGGGGCGGTCTGGGCGCGCAACAGTCGGGGCCCGGCACTGCGGCCCGCGGGCTGGGCCGGCACACCGAACACCGTGGGCGCCGTCTCCCTGCTGGCCGCCCTCGACTGGCTGGACGCGGTCGGCGTCGACCGTGTCGCGGCCCATGTCATGAGCCTCACCGTCCTCCTGACCGACCGCCTCGGCCGCCTGGACTCCTATGAGGTCCTGGGCTGCCCCGCCAGTCTGACCGCGGACTCGGTACTGCCCGCAGCGCAGCGGCGGCACGGCATCGTCACCTTCCGGCACCGCGAGATCCCCTCCGACGACCTCGGTTTCATCCTCTTCAGCCACGGCTTCATGGTCCGCGCGGACAGCCTCTGCCAGGCCGGCGCGCACGAACAGAACGGCTCCGTCCGGGTCAGTCTGCACGTCTACAACACCCGCGAGGAGATCGATCGGCTGCTCGCCCTGCTGGAGTCCCTGGAGTGAATGACTATTGACAACGATTTTCACCTGTAGATTGCGCGGTAGCCACAAGGGGTGAGAGACGGAAGAGGTGCACCACCGGTGAGCGTGAGCATGGAGACGGCCAGGACCTGGATCGAGCGCTGGGAACGCCAGCAGCAGCGATACGCGCTCGACCGCGAGGAGCGCTTCACCGTGATCTGCGACGTGGTGGAGCATGTGTGCGTCGACCGCACCCGCCCGACCCTGCTCGACCTCGGCTGCGGTCCCGGCTCCCTGTCCGCCCGGCTCGCCCGCCGGCTGCCGGACGCCGAGATCGTCGCGGCCGACATGGATCCCATGCTGCTGGAGCTGGCCCGCGCCCACCATGCCGGCATCGCCCGCTATGTGAACGTGGTCATCGGCGAGGACGGCTGGACCGACGCCCTGGGCCTGGAACACGGGCTGGACGTCGCCGTCACCACCACCGCCCTGCACTATCTGCCCGCCCCCGTCCTACTCAGGACCTACCGCAGCCTCGCGGCCCTGCTGCGCCCCGGGGGAGCCCTCGTCAACGGTGACCACTTCCCGCCGGACGCCCGCTCCTGCTCCGACCTCACCGCCCATGTCGGGCGCCGCCGGGCGGAACGGGCGGGCGAGCAGTGCCAGGAGGACTGGGAGTCCTGGTGGGCGGCGGCCTCCGCCGATCCCGAGCTGGCGGACCTGTTCGAGCAGCGGCAGCGGAGCCGCCCCTCGTCCGGCGGCAGCGGCGAGAACTGGCATCTCCCCGTGAGCCGCCACACCGAACTGCTCCGCCAGGCGGGATTCGGCCGCGTCACCCCGGTCTGGCAGGTCGGGGACAGTTGCGTACTGGTGGCGTTGCGGGACTGACCGCCGCCGGCACCGTATTCACCGGAGCCGGAGGAGGTTGAGCCGGTAGTCCTCGACCTGCGGGAGACGCTGTGCCGCCAGGCCCGACAGCATCTCCCGCAGGGAGTCCGGCAGCCGGTCGCACAGCGGTGGGGGCAGCTCGGCGACCGTGCGGGAGTCGAGCACCGAGGCCACCCCGTGCCAGTCGGTGAGCGCGGCGGGAGCGGGGCAGTTCCACTGCATACGTGCCTCGACCTTGGCCAGCACATCGTGCTCGTCCTGGGTGTCGATCATCCCGGGACCGGTCGTGTCCAGCGCCAGCAGCGAGCCCGGGAACCGCTCGGCGATCCCGTCCACCACCCGGTGCACCTCGTCCTCGGTGAGGTAGGGCAGTACGGCCTCGGCCGCGAAGAAACAGGGGCCGGGCGCGGTGAGCGCGACGGTGTCGAGCCAGGACGGATCGGTCACGGAGGCGCTGATCGAGGTGCGGCGCGGGGTGTCGGCGAAGAAGGACCGCCGCACCGCCATGACGTCCGGCAGATCCAGCTCGAACCAGCGGGCCCTGCCGTTGTCCGTCCGCTCGTAGCGGGTGTTGAGGCCGGTGCCGATCTCCACCACCGTTCCGTCCGGGTGGGCGGTGAGGAACTCCGACACCCACTGGTCGAAGAGGGCGGTGCGCAGGACGGAGCCCAGCAGGCTCGGCATCCCGTCGAAGCGGGCGAAGTCGTAGTCGATGGAGGCGACGATCGCCTCGGCCCGGGGGTCGCGCAGCGCCGGTTCCGGCTTGCGGCTCTCCACCGCGCGTCCGTACAGGGGGATCAGCAGGGTCTCCTGCACCGTGCCGAGGGTCACCGCTTGGCGTGCGGTCATGGTTGCCTCCAGGGGTGGGCGGGAGCGTGTGCGTACGGGTCCCCGACCGACGTAGCGAACATGATTGTCATATTAGCCAGGTCGGGCGCCGGGCCGCAGGCTCCGTCCTCAACTGCCGGAATTGCAGAGCCTGATGCCGTTTCCGCATGATGTGCGGATGGGGAACGCGAGGCAGGACAGGCTGGCGGGGGTCGGACCGCGACTGCGGGAGCTGCGGCGCCGGCGCGGGATGACCCTGGCCGGGCTCGCCGAGGAGACCGGCATCAACCAGAGCACCCTCTCCCGGCTGGAGGGCGGCACCCGCAGACCGACCCTGGACATGCTGCTGCCGCTGGCCGAGGTCTACGCCGTCCCCCTGGACGAACTCGTCGGCGCCCCACCCACCGGGGACCCCCGTATCCATCTCAGGCCGGTCACCCGGGGCGGTATGACCTATGTGCCGCTCAGCCGTCCCGGCGGTGTCCAGGCCCACAAGCTGCTGATCCGGCCCGGCCCGGACACCGAGCCGGAGCTGAAGACCCACGAGGGCTTCGAGTGGGTCTACGTCCTGGCCGGGCGGCTGCGGCTGCTCCTGGGGGAGCGGCGGATCGTGCTCGGTGCCGGGGAGGCGGCCGAGTTCGACACCCATGTACCGCACTGGCTCGGCCCGGACGACGAGCGGACCGTCGAACTCCTCGTCCTCTTCGGCCGCCAGGGAGAACGCGCCCACCTCAAGGTCCGCACGCCCTGAGTGGGCTCGTCAGCGCGCGTCGGCGGCGGCCAGGTCCTGTTCCAGCAGTCGGCCCACCACGGCGATCGCGGCGGCCGAGGCCGCACCGGCGGCGGTGATGACCTGGGCCCGCGGATCGACCACGTTCCCGGCCGCCCACACACCGGGCACACTGGTCGCGCCCGCGGCGTCGACGCGCACCCATCCGGTGCCGGGGTCGGTGGCGCAGCCCAGGGCGCGCAGGGTGCCGTCGTTCGGGCGCGGGCGGGGCGCGATGAACACCGCCGCGCAGTCCAGCCGCCCGCCGCCGGCCAACTCGACGCCCACCAGGCGCCCTTCGTCGGTGGCGAGGCCGGTGGCCTTCCCGTCGGCGATACGGACGCCGTGGGCGCTGAGCCGGCGGAGCTCGGTGTCGGGTACCTCCATCCCGTTCGGGCAGAGGGTCACGCGGTCGCTGTATCTGCGCAGCAGCCCCGCATGGTGCAGGCTGATCGGCGGCATCCGCCCACCGAGTACCACGATCTCCTGCCCGCGCACCTCGTACCCGTGGCAGTGCGGGCAGTGGTGCACCGACTCGCCCCACAGCTCCCGCACACCGGGCAGTTCGGGTAGCTCATCGGTCAGCCCGGTCGCCACCAGGACGGCCCGCGCCCCGGCCAACGAGCCGTGGCTGAGCCGGAGTTGGAACGAACCGTTCGGCTGCCGGACCGCGTCCTCCACCCGCCCCTCCGCGAGGGTGCCCCCGTAGCGGGCGAACTCCTCCTTCCCGGTCCGCTGGAACTCCAGCGGAGACATCCCGTCCCGGGACACGAACCCGTGCATCGCCGCCGCCGGGGCGTTCCGCGGCCGGCCCGCGTCGACCAGCAGCACCTCGGCCTGCGCCCGGGCCAGTACGATCCCGGCCGTCAGCCCGGCCGCACCGCCACCGACGACCACCACATCATGACGACTGTCCATATGCGTCACCTCCGGCGCAACCATGACCAGGGCATTGCCGTAGACGCAATCTTTGTTGCCGAAACTGGAACGCCGTGCTGGAGTGGCCGGATGGATTCCATCCCGGAGATCGCGGCGACCCTCGACCGGATCCCGGCGCGGCTGCGGCAACTGCGCGAGAAGCGGAGCATGTCCCTCACCGATGTCTCCGCCGAGACCGGCATCTCCAAGAGCACCCTCTCCCGGCTCGAATCCGGCCGGCGCAAGCCCAGTTTGGAGCTGCTGCTGCCCATCGCCGCCGCACTCGCCGTCCCCCTGGACGAGATCGTGGCCGCCCCGCGCGTCGTCGATCCCCGGGTGCCCAGGGAAGCCGGCCGCGCCGCCGGCCGCACCTTCATGCCGCTCTCCAGAACCCAGGGCGAGCCCAAGGCGTTCAAACTCACCATCCCCGCCGGCGAGACCCAGCCCTGGCCCACCACCCACAACGGCTATGAGTGGCTGTACGTCCTCAGCGGGCGCCTGCGCCTGATCCTCGGCGACTACGACCTGGTACTCGGCCCCGGAGAAGTCGCCGAGTTCGACACCCAACTCCCGCACTGGATCGGCTCCACGGGACAGGGCCCCGTGGAACTCCTCAGCCTCTTCGGCAAGCAGGGCGAACGCATCCACATCCGCACCCGCCCCGGCGCACGACCGTCCTGACGGCCCCGCGAGGGGATCGGCCGCCGACGTCCCTGCAGGTTCCTGCCACTTCCTGTCATCGGGGGTGACCATTTCTCGCCGCCAAGTGACCGGATATGGACGTCCGTTGGCCGCTTGTGGCCAGCTCGTATGCCGCCATGCCGTACCGCGTTTCTACTCTTCTCCAGGGGGCCGTCGATTCCGGTGGCCGGGACACAGAGGAGAGGCAGATGCCGGCGCTCACCACGCGGGCCCGGAGGTGGTCGGTCGCCACCCGGCTCACTACACGGGAGAGGGGCTTGGAGCGCCGTATGACGCGCTCCCTCGATCAGGTGGAGGAGCGGCTCCACGCCTGCGTCGGGACCGCGTCCGAGCCGCTGCTCGTCGACTCGGTCAGCCATCTGGTGACGGCCGGAGGCAAGCGGCTGCGCCCGCTACTCACCCTCCTCGGCGCCGAGTTCGGCGATCCCGCAGCCCCCGGTGTCCTCGACGCGGCGGTGGTCGCCGAACTCGTCCACACCGCCTCCCTCCACCACGACGACGTGATGGACGCGGCGCCGCTGCGCCACGGCGTCCCCAGTGTCAACGCGCGCTGGGGCAATCTGCTCGCCGTCCGCTCCGGCGACTGGCTGCTGGCCAAGGCCGCCCGGGTGGGCTCGGAGCTGGACCGCGACGCGATGATGCTTCAGGCGGCGGCGTCCGAGCGCCTGGTCCGTGGTCAGATGCGCGAGTTCTCCGGTCCCGCCCCCGGGGAGGACCGGCTCCAGCACTACTTCGAGGTGATAGCGGACAAGTCGGCGTCCCTGATCTCCTTCTCGCTCCAGCTCGGCGCCGTGCAGTCCGGGGCGCCGCAGGGGGTGAGCGAGGCGCTCGCGCGGTACGGCGAACACCTCGGCGTGGCCTTCCAGATATCCGACGACCTGATCGATATCACCGTGCCCTCCTCGCAGTTGGGCAAGGAGCAGGGCATGGACCTCGCCGCCGGAGTCGCCAGCCTGCCGGTCCTGCTGGTACTCGAAGCCGGACGCCCCGAGGACGGGGAACTGCGGGCCCTGCTGTCCGGGGCCGCCGGGCTGGGCGGCGAGCAGCGGGCACGTGCGCTGGAGCTGCTGGAGTGCTCCTGGGCCGTCCGCCGCGCCGAGGAGATCATGCGGGAGCGGCTGTCGGCGGCCCGTACGGCCCTCACCCCGCTGCCCTCGGGCTCGGGCCGACGGGCGCTGACCACACTCTGCGACGTGGTGGAGTCCCGCAAGGAGTGACCCCTCCCGGCCGCATCAGGGGCCTCCCGGATCTCCGCTGAGCCCCGTGGTGCCGGCTACGCCCCCGGCGGGGGGCCGGTCTCGTGGGAGAGGAGGGTGCCGAGGGGGCCCAGGTCGAGGTTGAGGTCTTCCCGGCGGAGGCCGTGCAGGGTGCAGAGTTCCGTCATCCGCTCGTCCAGCAGCATCAGGGTGGTGCCGACCCGTTCCTCCTGATCGGGCGTCAACTCCCCGCTGTCGAACCGCCGTACCGCCTGCCGCTCCATGAGCTGGCGGAGCAGTTCCACCACCGTCAGGACGAGCGAGGCGAGATCGCGGCCCGCGCGCTCCGGGTCGAGGTCCACCCGGGTGCCGCTCACAACGGGCCCCCGTCGCCCCAGGGCGCCGGCACCCGCTCGCTCACCGAGGCCAGCAGCGCGTGCAGGGAGAGGCGGACCAGCGGCACCTCCGCGATGGCGATCACCAGATCCCCGCTGATGACGACACCGGTGCCGAGGACCCGGTCCAGCAGGTCGACCAGGGGCACCCCGATGGGCGCCGCCGACTCCGGTCCCTGCCACGGGACGGGCTCACGCGTGCTCTGCACGGTCTTCTCCCTCCGTGAGGTCCGCGAGATCGGTGAAGGAGTAGGGGACCCAGGGCCCGGAGACATCGATCTCCACCCCGGCCAGCGCCGGATCGTCCTGCAACTTCCCGATGGCGGCGGGTAGTTCGGCGCTCCGGTCGTCGGCGATCAGATAGGCGGCGTTCATGATCTGGGTGCGGTCGCGGCCGGTCACCTCCGCGCCGTGCGGCCGCCGCCGCATCGCCGCGACGGCCAGCCCGCGCACCGTACGGTCCACCTGCTCGGCGGCGTCCAGCGCGTTCTGCCGGTGCTGCTCCCGCACCTGCTGGCGGCCCCGCAGCCGGTCCAGATAGGCGCGCCCGGAGACGGCCTGACCGGCTGCCGGGGTGGCTGGGCGGGGCGGGCCTGCGGCCTGGGTGAGATGGACCTTGACGGCCCACTCGGCACGTCCGGTGACGTGCTCCAGCGCCCGGAGGAACCGGTCCCCGTGCTCCCCGAGCGCCGCCCCGGCCCGCGCGTCACCGAGGTAGAGCGTGGCCAGTGGCAGCGGTACGGCGGGGCCGGCGGCGGTCGCCGCGGTGACCACCTCGTGGTGGGTGCGGGCGCAGTGCTCCAACTCGGCGGGATCCGCGAACCGTTGCCGGAGAGCCGTCTCGCTGAAGTCCCCCTCCGGCACGTCCTGGACCAGGGCGCACACCGCTCCCGCCGCCAGCAACCGCAGCGGTCCGCCGCCGCCGTGTCCGCGGACGGTGGCGGGTACGCCCGGGTGCCCGGCACGGCAGACGGCATAGACATAGGTGGCGGTGGCGGAGGCGGTGGGCGAGGTGGGGGTGCGGGGCGGGGTCACGGTCATCGGTGGCGCAGTTCCTTCGTTCTGTCCTTCGTTCTGTCCTTCGGCCGGTCCGTCGTCCAGTCGTGCACGGGGTCGCGGGTGCCGGTGTCCCCGGTCTCGCCGGTGTCGGCCTCCAGTGCCTCGATGCGCTCCCGCAACCGCCGGTTCTCCTCGGCCAGGGCGTGGTCCGCGGCGCGGGTGGAGAGCGCGGGGTCGGTCTCCCACCAGTCGATGCCGGCCTTCTTCGCCGTCTCGACGGAGGAGATGAACAACCGCAGCCGGATGGTGAGCAGTTCGATGTCCAGCAGGTCGATCTTGATGTCACCGGCGATGACGATGCCCTTGTCCAGGACCCGTTCCAGGATCTCCGCCAGGTTCGCGGTGGCGGGCGGGCGCGAGGGGGCGTTCGTGGTCCAGGGGGCCGGTTCGGTCATGGCCGGCCTCCCGCCCCGGGCGGCCTCCGCTCCAGCAGGTCGAGCAGCCGCTCCTCCTCGCGCTCGAACTGCTCCGACCCGATCTCGCCGTCGTCCAGCGCGCGATTGAGCGCGGCGAGCCGGGCCCGGACCACCGCCGGGTCGTACAGCTCCGCCTCCGCCGCGTCCGTGAGCCGGTCGGCGATCCAGACCACGCCCTGTACGGGGGCGAGCGGGAGCAGCAGGGTGCCGGAGATGAGGCCCATGTCAGACCCCGGCCGGGACGGGCGTGGCGTCGACGAAGCTGTAGCAGGGCAGCGGCCCCGTCACCCGCAGCTCCACCCGGTCCGCGTGGGCAGCGCCGAACTGCTCGGCGACGCCCCGGAGTTGGGCCTCCGCCTCCCGCGGCACCAGGAAGGAGGCGTTCAGCACGCAGCCGTCCACCTCCGGCCCCTGGCGCAACTCCTCGGCGAGCGGGGCCAGTTCGGCGGTCAGCTCGGACGCCGCGGCGGCGGCCCTGCGGTGCAGCCCGGCCGCCACCGCCTCACCGAGCCGGATGCTGTTCTCGTAACTGGGCTGCCCGCGCGTCTCCTCCCGGAGCCGCCGTACCACCGGGTCCTCCCGGACGAGCGCGGCGAGGCCGTCCTGTACGGGGGTGGCCTTGATGTTCACCTCGACCCGGGCGTCCAGGCGTGACAGCAGGGCGCCGTACTCGGCGCCGCGGGCGGTGACACCCGCCGACGCCGAGGTCTCGTCGGGGGCCACCATGCCGAAGCGCATCGGCAGCACCGGCCCGGTCGCCGCCAGCGCGAGCAGCAGGTCCTGGTGCGCCAGCAGGTCGCGGCGGCGGGCCCGCAGCCCGGGAGCGGCGGCGCTGACCACGACCGCGAGTTCCCCGGCCGGCAGCAGCCGTACCGGGGCCGGCGGGTCGCCCACGCCGCTCGCACCGGCGGGGAGCGCATGGTCGCCGCGCACGATGCCGTACACGTAGATACCGGATGCGGTCATCGGTCAGCTTCCCTTCTTCTGGCGGGTGCGGGTGCCGGTGGTGCTGCGGGTGCGGGAGGACGCGGCCTTGCGGGGGCGCTCCTCTTCCTCTTCCTCTTCCTCGTCGTCTCCGCCGGCTCCGACGGCCTGCTTGACCTTCTCGCCCACGGAGTGCGCGGCCTTCTTGGCGCCGGTCTTGCCCACGCTCCTGGTCACACTCCCGCCGAACAGTTCGGGGACCGTCCTGCTGGACTGGTCGGTCTCCAGATCGAGCCGGTTGCAGGCCTCGGCGAAACGCAGATAGGTGTCGACGCTGGCGACGACGATCCGCGCGTCGATCTTCAGGATCTCGATGCCGACCAGCGACACCCGGATGAAGATGTCGATGACCATGCCGCGGTCGAGAATCAGTTCCAGCACGTCGTAGAGGTTGCCGGCGCGCGGCACGCGGACAACTTCCTCGCTGTATGCAGTCACGGTACGGCCGTCTCTCAGCAGGGGGCCTGGGGGGATGGAGGTCATGTGTCCGCCTGACCACGTCGGTAGCGACGGACTCTGCGGTACTGCCGCAGGGCGCCGTCCTGGTCGAGGTCCACCTCGTAGGTGGCGAGGAGACTGGTGGTGTCGGGGATGCGCGGCAGTTCCAGTACGTCGATGTCGACCTGCCAGCCGTCTTCGGTCCGTGACACCGCGGACACACCTTCCGCCCGGTGCCTGATCAGTCGCGTCAGGCTGTGGCAGGCACGTTCCGCCGCGTCCTCGGCACCCGACACATGCTCGGTGCTCGCCCCGGGGCGAGCAGATCGGGAGGTGCGGGACTTTCCAGCACGTTGCTCTGGCATGTTCGCCAGTCTCATCACTGGTCGAGGGGCCCGCTTCCGGGAGGGGACCGAACGGGCCCCCGGCGGTTCGGCCACCCGATTGGCGGGGCGCCGGGGTGCGGGGGACATTGGAGTGAGGGAGCGCACCGTCCGGCGCCTCTCCTCGGTGCGGGGCCGCGAGGACGGGGAACCGCGCCAGACCACGCTCGCGGAGGCACTCATGGACAACAGCAGGAAGGTCTGCCTTGCCGCTGCCCTGGCGGCGGGCTACGTCCTCGGCCGGACCCGGAAGGGAAGACTGGCGATCGCCGTCGCCTCCGTGGTGGCGGGCCATCAACTGCCGCTCAGCCCACGTGAGTTGGCTGCCCTCGGGGCACGCAAGCTGGCGGAGAACCCACAGTTCGCCCCGCTGGTGGAGCAGGCACGTACCGAGGTGCTGGAAGCGGGCCGCACCGCCCTGTCGGGCACCGCGAACCGCCGCCTCGAATCCTTCGCCGACGCGCTCCAGCAGCGGACCGAGGCCCTGCTGGAGGAACCGCTGGAGGAGGGCGAGGAGGGAGAGGAAGAGGAAGGCCCGGAGTCCTCCTCGGAAGCCCCGGAGGGCGAGCAGGAGGCAGAACAGGAGGCGGGGGACGCCGAGGCGCGGGAGGATGAGCGGCCCGCCGCGAGGAAGAAGGCGCCCAGAAGGACCGCCGCGGCACGCTCCTCGGACCAGCGGAGGCCGGGCAGGAGCACGTCGAAGAAGGGCGCCGCCAGGACCGCGCACACCAAGGCGGGCGCGGCGGACAAGTCCCCCCAGCGCAAGAGCCGGAGGAGGTAGCTCTCATGGTCGAGCAGAAGGAGCGCCACGCGGGTTCCGGTGACGGTGCGTCCGGACTGGACCGGGTCAAGGAGCAGTTGTCCGCCTACGCGGGTGCCCAGGGGCAGCGGCTGCTGGACTCCGTCGGCGGGAAACTCACCGATGCCGCCCAGGGATTGACGGGCAAGGACGGCGGCGGGGACGGGCACCGCGGTGGTCTTCTCGGCGTCGGGAAGCGGGTGTTGGGCGGCGAGAGCCCGGTGAAGGCCTTTGTCGGGGAGAAGGCCGGCGCGGTGAAGGACAAGGCCGTGGACACCGTCAAGGGCGCGTTGGAAGGCGGCGGCGACGGTCAGAAGTCCGGCAGCCAGAAGGTGGTCAACATCGTGGAGGCCGTCGACATCGGCAAACCACTGCGGGCCGTCTACGACCGGTGGACCGAGATCGAGGAGTTCAACGCCTTCGCCAAGGGCGTCACCGATGTCTCCCAGTCCGACGAGGTGGAGAGCGACTGGAAGCTGAAAGTGGCCTTCTCCAACCGGAGTTGGAAGGCGACCGTGGAGGAGCAGGTGCCTGACGACCGTATCGTCTGGACGTCCCAGGGCGCGCGGGGCACCACACACGGAGCGATCACCTTCCACGAACTGGCGCCCAGCCTCACCCGGGTCATCGCCGTCGTCGAGTACACCCCCTCCGGTTTCTTCGAGAAGACCGGCAACATCTGGCGTGCCCAGGGCCGCCGGCTGCGCCTGGACCTCAAACACTTCCAGCGCTACGCCACGCTCACCAGCGAGGAGGAGGTCGAGGGCTGGCGCGGCGAGATCCGCGACGGTGAGGTCGTCCGCAGCCACGAAGAGGCCATGGCGGACGAGGAAGGTGAACCGGGCGAGGACGAGGAAGCGGAGCCGGAGGACGAGGCCGACGAGGACGAGGACACGGAGGACGAAGAGGGGGAGGACGAGTACGGCGAGGACGAGGAGGGGGAGGACGAGGCCGAAGGGTGAACGGCGGGGGCCGAAAAGGGGGTTGGCAGGGTGTGGCGGGCGGGGTGCGGGCGGGGGAGTGGGTAGCGTCGCTGGCCGCGCCGGAGCGTGCAGGACGCCCGTCGTGCCAGCCGCGGCCCCGCCCCGAGGAGTGCCACCATCGCCGAGTCCGACAGCCCCTCGAACCCGCCGCGGCCCGTGCGGCAGAGCCCGCAGGAGGCCCCCTTGGGGGAGACACTGCGCAAACCGGGCTATCTCAAGGCTCTGGTGTTCTCCGCGATCATCGGTGTCCCGGTGTCCCTGGTGGCGTTCTGGTTCCTCGGGGCCGTACATGAGTTGGAGCATCTGATCTGGTCGAGCTGGCCGGGCGCGGCCGGGTGGGCGCGGCCTCCGTGGTGGTGGCCGCTGCCGCTGGCGGTGGTGCCGGCGGTGGCGGTGGTGCTCGCGGTGCGGTATCTGCCGGGGCAGGGCGGGCATGTGCCGGCGGCGGGGCACCTCGGCGGCGCGTCGAAGGCGGCGCTGCCCGGTGTGGTGCTGGCCGCGCTCTGCTGCCTGCCCTTCGGTGTGGTGCTCGGCCCGGAGTCGCCCCTGATCGCCCTCGGCGGTGGACTCGCCCTGTTCTTCCGGGACTTGGTACGCGCCCCCGCCACCCGTGCCGGTACCGCGCTGCTGGGTGCGGCCGGGTCGGCGGCGGCCATCTCGGCCATTTTCGGCAATCCGCTGGTGGGCGCGATCCTGCTGATAGAGGGGGCCGGGTTGGGTGGGCCGCAGTTGTTCGCGGTGATGCTGCCGGTGCTGCTGGCCGGCGGTGTCGGTTCGATCGTCTTCACCGGCTTCGGCCACTGGACCGGGGTGAAGACCGGCAGCCTCACCCTCCAACTCCCCCCGCCGCCACGGCTGGACACCGGTGATGTGGTCTGGTCGCTGCTGATGGGGGTGGCCCTCGGGGTCGCCCTCCACTATGTGACCGGGCTGGGGAGGCGGATCGCGGTGGCGGTCGTTCCCCGTCCGGGGCCGGTGATCGCGGCGAGCGCGGCGGGGATGGCGGTGTGTGTCGCGCTGTATTCGGTGGCCACCGGGCGTTCGCCCGCCGAGGCCGCGCTGTCCGGCCAGTCGACGCTGGCCAAACTGGCGCAGGACCCGCACTCCTGGCCGGTCGCCGCACTGGTCGCGGTGCTGGCCTTCAAGGGTGTGGCGTACGCGCTGTGCCTGGGGAGTCTGCGCGGTGGCCCGATCTTTCCCTCGCTGTTCCTGGGGGGTGCGGCGGGGGTGCTGCTGGCGCCGTTGCCCGGCTTCGGGGTGGTGCCGGCGATGGCGGCGGGGATGGCGGCGTCCTCCGCGGCGGTCCTGCGGCTGCCCGTCAGCTCGGTGGTGCTGGTCGCGCTGCTGGTGGGCCATGTCGACGCGCTGCCGGTCATCATGCTGGCCGCGGTGGCGGCCTTCGTGACGGTCGAGTTGATGCCGCAGGGCCCCAAGGTGCCGCCGTTTCAGGGGAGTTGACGGTGAGGGGCGGCTGCGGTGCGGTGCACCGGGGGCCGAGGTGCGCTGGTCGGGCACGTCAAGTGACAGGCTGATCACGCTTGTTGTACCCCGCAGTCATCTGCTTCAGTGGTGCCTCCTGGGCTCTGGAGTACCACTCTTTCCTCTGTCATGCTCTGGTCAACGACGCGCGTAGAATCGCGCGTTCCCCCCAGGGAGGATCGGGACATGTGTGAGCAGTGCGGTCCGGTCGGCGCGGCGGAAGAGTTGCACGACCACGGGCCCGCGGGCCCCTCGCGGAGAAAGCTGCTGCTCGGCGTCGGCGCCGGGCTCGGAGTGGCACTGACGGGCGTGCCGGCGCTGACCTCGTCGGCCGCCGCCGCCTCGCTCAAGGACGGCCGCTGGTGCAACCCGGCGCTCGGCTACTTCCCCGCCGGCGGCGGCTACGGAGTCCCGCGCGGCGGCCTCCCGCACGCCGGCCAGGACGTCACCAACTCGTCGGGCACGGCCGTCTACGCCGCGGCCGCCGGCACCGTGGTCCGCCGCGGCACCAACGTCATCTCCGGGCGCACCGGGAACGGCATCGTCATCTCCCACGGCAGCGGCCGCTACACCTACTACGGGCACCTCAGCGCCTTCCGGATCGGGCTCAACGCCAAGGTGGCCGCGGGGCAGCGCATCGCCGACATGGGCGCCACCGGCAACGCGACCGGCCCCCACCTCCACTTCGAGACCCACAGCGGAGGTCTGGGCGCCATCACCAACCCGGTGTCCTACCTGGCCGCCCGCGGGGTGCGCCTGGGCGGCGGCTGGTCCTCCGTCGACCCGGGGGCCGCGGGCGCCACCATCAAGGTCGTCCAGTACCTGATGACCCAGCGCGGCACCAAGCTGGAGGCCGACGGCACCTACGGCTCGGTGTCGGTCGGCGCGGTCAAGAGCTTCCAGAAGGCCAAGGGCCTGGTGGCGGACGGCCAGGTCGGCCCGAAGACCTGGGCGAAGCTGGTCTACACGCTCACCAAGGGCAGCTCCGGCAACCATGTGCGGGCCCTTCAGACGGCGATGAACAAGCGCAGCGCGGGCCTCGCCGTCGACGGCACCTTCGGCGCGGTCACCAGCACCGCGGTCCGCGCCTACCAGAGCCTCAACCGCCTGGTCGTCGACGGAGAAGCCGGGCCGAAGACCTGGCAGGCACTCGTCGGCTGAGCTGACGGGGAGCCACATCGACAGGACGGGGGCGGAGCCGATACGACGGCTCCGCCCCCGTACGCGCGTCCCGCGGGTGCGCGGGCCGTGCCGGGCTCAGCCGAAGACGCCCAGCGCGAGCAGCACCACCCCGGCGAGGGCCGCGACTCCGGCGCCGATCCCGAAGCCCAGCACCTTGTTGTTCTCGCCGCGGAGCAACTCCTCCTCGGACTTGACCGACATGGTGAACAGCCCGCCCTCGGCCGGTGCCGCCATGGCCAGCTTCCCGTCCGGGTCGGCGGCCTCGCCGAGGACGTAGAAGGAACTGCCGGGGCGCACCAGCCACTCCTCGCGCTGGAAGCCGATGGTGCCGCTGCCGCCGCCGAGGTCCAGGCTCACCGGGCCGAGGTGCAGCCGGTTGCCGCCACCGGTGTGCGGGTCGAAGCGGTCGAGGACCTTCTCGGCGCCCGTGACCTGGTGCTGCCCGGGGCGCACCACCATCCGGCCGCTGGCGTCCGCCACGAAGAACGCGGTGGAGCTGCTGAACTCGGACACCACCTCGTTGGAGGTCCGCCGCTTCTGGTTGCCGTCGCTGTCCCGGTAGGTCTCCTCGTAGCGGCGGGTGATGCGGTGCCGGTGCCAGACGCAGTCCTGCTCGGCCAGTTCGGAGCGCAGGGCGCCCTTCACATGCGGCTGGACCTGGCCGACCAGTTCGCAGCGGTAGCGGAAGCTGCCCTCCCCGGCCGCCTGGACGGCCGCCGCGTGCAGTGCCCGCAGGTCCTTGACGGGCAGGGTCTCGGTGCTCTCCATGACGGCCGCCTTGCGGTGGGCGGCGCGGGCGAAGTACCCGCACACCGCGGCAACCACCAGTGCCCCCAGCCCGATCCAGATCACGTGCGTCTCCCCGTTCGCATCCGTCGTCGACGGGCGCGACCCTACCGGGGATACGGGGGCCGGGAGGTCGCCGGGTGCTATCCGCCCGTGATCGGTGTACCGGTGGCCAGTCCGTACGGGGCCAGGCCGAGGGCGGCGGCCGCGGTGGCGCCCACGTCGGCCAGGCTCGATGTGTCCGGCAGTCGCCGGGCGGGCCCGGCACCGGGGCGGTGGATGAGGACCGGGACGTACTCGCGGGTGTGGTGGGCGTGGCCGATGGCGGGGTCGTTGCCGTGGTCGCCGGTGACGATCAGCCGGTCGCCGTCGCCGGTCAGCAGGGACAGCAGCCCGGCGAGCCCGGCGTCCACCTGCTCCAGGACCTGCCCGTACCGTGCGGTGTCCTGCTGATGGCCCGCCAGGTCCGTCTCCTGCACGTTCGCCACCACCAGGCCCTCGCCTCCGGCGCGTACCGCGTCCAGGGTGTGGGCGAGGACCTCGGCGGTGGGCACCGCGGGGCGGCGCTCGGCGGCCTCGCAGGCCAGGATGTCGGCGGCCTTGCCGACCAGGGTGACGGGGAGCCCGGCGCGCGCCGCGAGTTCGGGGAGCTGCCGGGTGTGGTCCAGGGGCGCGCCGAGGTGCCGCACCCGCAGACCGCCGTTGCGGTAAAAGCCGCTGGCCGGGGTGTCCAGGCCGACGGTGTCCCCCTCACCGGCGCGGACGAAGCGGGGCAGGGGGCCGTCCGCGTGCCCGCCGACGGCGATGACGCGGGCCACGGGGGCGACGGTGCGCACGGTGCGGGCGATGGCGAGGATGCCGCCGGGCCCGTCGAAGGCGAGGTCGTCCAGGCGTCCGGAGGCGTTCCAGTTGATCCCCGGGTCGGCCTCCAGGTTGTCGTGCACGAGGACCGCCCCGTCGACCACCAACAGGGGCTGCCTGTCGAGGAGTTCGACCCGGTGCCCGGCCTCGGTGAGGGCGCCGGCGACCTGGTCGAGGTGGTCGGCGAGGCGGGCCACCGCGACCCGGCTGAAGTCGGCGCCCATCATGGTCTGGTGCCCGGCGAAGGTGTCGGCGCCCGGGTACCCGAGGGCGGCGCGGCCAGCGGCGACCGGGAGCCGGGTGGAGCGCGCCAGGCCGGGGTGCGGGTGCACCAGGCCGAGCCCCAGCGCACCGAGTACGGGTAGCCGCGGCGGGCGTCCGGCCGGGGTGTGCGCCTGGTCCAGGACGTGCCCGCAGGTGTCGGCTGCCGTGTCCCCGGGCCGGAGGGTGCCCGCGTCGGGCATGGCGCCGACGCCGAACCCGTCGATGACGACAATGACCGTCTTGGCCATGGGAGTTGCTCCTTACAGTGCTCGGCCCTGCGCGTCGTACAGCCCGGTCAGCCGGGGGGTGCCGGAGGCGAGTCCGGAGACGACGGCGACGGTGGAGCGGGTGACGAAGATCTGGGTGCGGAAGGCGAGGACCGCGGTGTCCCCGAGGCGGATTCCGGTGCCCGCGGGGGGCGCGTCCAGCAGCCGGTAGTAGTCGATGTTCTCCGCGGGCGCCGTCCGCACCGGCAGCCGGGCGCCGGTACGGGGCAGCAGGGCGGTGTGCGGGTGGGAGCGGGCGTAGAAGCCGCCGCCGAAGAGCGCGGGCCGGCCGTCGGCGAGGGTGTGCGCGACCTCGCTGACATACACATAGGCGGGCTTCTCCGGCTGGTCCGGGTCCAGGGCGTGCAAGGGGGTGGTGCCGGTGAGGGCGTGGCCCGGTTCGCCGTGGGTGGCGCCGAGTCGGGCGAGCAGCGGCAGCGAGGCGGCCGAAGTCGCGCTGGGCGCACTGAACTTCAGCTCCTGATGCCCTCGCCCGGCCAGCAACTCCCTTGCCTTCAAGGCCAGTTCGAAGTTCGGGGTGGCGATGGGGCGGCCGGTTGCCGGGTCGCACAGTACGCAGGGGAAGGCGGTGACCCCGGCGATACGGATGCCGTCCAGGGCCTCCGCCGCCTCGGCGAACGCGCCGAGTCCGTCCAGCGGTACCCCGCCCTCCTGGCCCGGGTAGACACTGCCGTCGGCGCCCTCGATCCGGATCAGCACCTCCTGGACGAAGCCCTGGGCGCGGGCCGCCGCGGCGACGGCACGGGCGTTGTCCAGGTCGTAGACGGTGACGAAGTCCGGCCGCCGGGCGAGGAGTTCGGGCAGGACGCGGCGGGGGATCTGCACCAGGTGGCCGAGGTTGCCGAGGCGGGCGCCCGCGGTGTGCAGGATGCGGGCCTCGGTGGTGTCGATGGCGGCGGCGTCCGGGAGGTGCCGGGCGATCGCGCGGATCAGCTCCGGGTTGCGGCCGAGCTGCTTCACCACGAACCACAGCCCCACACCGTGGAGTTGGGCCTCGGCGGCGAGCAGTGCGGCATTGGCCTCGATGGCGTCGAGGTCCATCACATAGGTGTCGGGCGGGATGGCGCCGCTGGTGTGCAGGGCGGCGGCGGTGTCGACGAGTTCGGGATTGCGGGCGAGCACGGTGTCGAGGAACACGGTCAGCGGTTCTCCGTTCCGTCGAGGGCGGCCAGCGAGCGCCGCAGGATGTCGATGACGAGATCGGCACCTGCCCGCATCGGGTTGATCCGCACCGTCCAGTCGGCCAGCCGGGGCGAGTCCTCGCGGGCGGAGCTGGACATCCGGTAGAAGAGCGGCGCGATCTCGTACCGCGAGTTGGACCCCACCGGATACGGGGCGGCGCCGAACCGGGCTGCCACGGACGGGAGTTGGGGGGCCACGGGCCGGTCGAGCCGAACCAGCAGGCAGCGGTCCTGGGCGTTGGCGACGCGCACCTCGGCGACCCCGGCCACCTCGCCCGCCGCCAGCCGCCGCGCGACCTCGGCACCCACCTGCGACTGCACCGACCACAGCACCGGCACATGGGTGAGGGCACGCAGCGCGTCGAGCGCCTGGTGGCCCTGGACCTGACCGCCGCCCGAGTAGTTGTCCTGACGCACCCGCGCCACCAGGTCCCGGGCGCCGACGACCAGGCCGACACCCTCCGGGCCGTGCAGCTTGAAAAGGGAGAAACACGAGGCGTCGGCGCCGAGTTGGACCCCGGCGGCGGGTGTGCGCAGCACCGTGTAGTTGTCGTCCACCAGGGTGCGCACCCCGGCCGCCCGGCAGGCGGCGATGACCTCGGCCGGGTCGTAGGAGTCGGCCAGCCGCTGCCGGCTGTGCTGGATGTACGCCCAGCGGAAGCGGCCGGAGCCCAGCGCCTGACGCAGCGCGGCCGGGTCGTTGAAGTCCGCCTCGACGGTGTGCACCCCGATTCCGCGCAGTGTGGTCCCGGTGGTGCGGTAGACCGGCGCACGGTGGATCAGCAGCGAATCTCCGCCGCTGACAGCCGAGTTGAGGGCGGCGCGGATGGCGCCGGTGCCCGCGCCCTGCACGAAGGCGGCGTCCTCGGCCCCGAAGAAGTCCGCGAGCACCGCCTCCACCCGCGCGGTGGTACGCGGCCGGCCGAGACCGGGTACGACTCCGGCGTCGGCGGCGAAGAGCTGCTCGCCCTCGAAGTGCGCCGCGGTGGCCTCCAGCAACCGGAATTGCAGCGCGACGGCCTCGTCCAGGGGGACCGTGGGCAGCGGGTGGGTCTCGGGCAGAGTGGGGGGTTCGGGCAGGGGGGTGGAGGGTTCGGGAAGAGTGGGGGGCATCAGTTCTCCTCGGCGCTCGCGCCGGTCAGGAAACGCAGGGGGTTGCGGCGGGTGAGCAGGTCGATCAGGTCGTCGTCGGCGCCCGCCGCCCTCAGTTCTGGCAGGAAACCGCGGAAGAGGTGCCCGTAGCCCTGCCCGCCCTCCTCGGTGAGGTAGCCGTGGCGGGAGATGTCGCAGCTCAGCAGGGCGCGGTCGGCGTGCCCGGCCTCGATCAGGGCGAGCAGCAGCCGCAGCCGTGTCCGGTCGCTCTGGTAGGAGGACTTGCCGACGGTGTCGAAGGCGACATAGGCGCCGCGGGCGGCGAGTTCGCGGTGCACACCCGGGTCGTCCAGCAGGTCCTGGTGCCCGACGCACACCCGGTGGGCGGGCAGCAACTCCGCGGTGAGCAGGTCGAGTTGGGCGGGTCCGCCATGGCCGAGCTGGGCGTGGGTGGCGACGGAGAGGCCGCCGGCCAGGGCGGCGCGGGCGGCGGCCCGCAGCACCTTCGCCTCCGCCGGTGCGGGGGTGTCGCCATGGCTGCCGACCTCGCCGATCACCCCGGGCCGCACCCCGTCCGGGCCGATGCCGTCCTCGATCTCCCGCACCAGTACGGCGGTCAGCGCCTCGACGTCCAGCCCGGTCACCTCGTCCGGGTGGAACGGCTCGTAGTACCAGCCGGTGGCCGCGACCACCGCCACGCCCGCCGCCCGCGAGATCCGGCCGAGCGCGGCGACGTCCCGGCCCATCCCGCGGCAGGTCAGCTCCACGACCAGCGACAGCCCGAACTCCTCGCGCAGCGCGGTGAGTTCGGCGGTGACGGCAGCGGCGTGGCGGTCCGGCGCGAGGACGGCCGCCCCGTCCCCCCGGTGGTCCAGGTCGAGTGCCAGATGCTCATGGGGGAGGACGGGGCCCCGCACCGAGGCGGTGTCGAGCCCGCCGGTGACGGTGCGCAGGGTGCCCGGCGCGGGGTGGTCCATGGTGGCGCTCTCTCCTCGGTACGGCCGTGGTTACGGGGTGGCCTCAGCCCTTGAGCGGGGTGAACAGGTGCAGCCAGTGCAGGACGTTGAGCAGGATCCCGCCGACGATCACGGCGGCCGGGGCCGCGGCCATCCGCACCACGGGCCGGCCCATGGACTCGTTCAGCAGGTAGAGCCCGCCCACGATCAGAATGCCGAGGCCGCCGCCCATCGCGTGGGCCGCCATCAACGAGCCGAAGAGGATGGCGAGTTGGAGGCTGTCGGTGATGGCGCTGCGCAGGTGCTCCGAGGAGTCCCGCACACTCGGCAGCCGGCCCAGCACCCGCCCGATCCAGGACAGCGCCAGCACCTCCACCGCGAACACCAGGGCACCGACGACGACCGCCAGCAGCGGGTTCGGCAGCAGATAGCCGATCGGGTACACCAGGGTGAATCCGGCGATGCCGTACGCACCGGAGGCCAGCGCGGTGGTCGCGATCAGCGGGACGAAGCCGAAGACGCGGTAGAAGTCGACCTGGGCGGCCTCGGAGTACTGCCCCTTGGCGATGAGGAAGCTGGTCGCCTCACCGCCGCCGAACACATGCATCTGCGCCAGCAGGCACACCCCGGCACCCAGCACCATGAACAGCGGCAGATACCGGCGCAGCCGGGCCGCGTTGGCGCTGAAGAGGGACGCCATCGGGTCGTCCTGCGCCTTGGCGGAGGGGTCGGCGGTGGCACCCTCGGCGGCACTCGCCGCCTGGTCGGCCCGGCGCTGCCGCAGGTCCTTGGCAACGGCCAGGCCGATGAGTATCAGCACACCCACCGCCATCGCCAGCGCACCGGCGAACATGTTCGGCCACAGCTTCATCGTCATGACGACCAGGGCCAGTTCGACCACACCGGCCAGCGCGCCCCAGCGGCGGCCGAACTGCTTGGTGATGGCGAGCACCGGGAAGAGCGTGAAGAGGAACAGGATCGGTGTCGACATCTGCTGCATCGCGGTGAGGAAGTCGACCGGCAGATCGTGTGCGAGGCGGTTGGTGCCGTTCAGGCCGAAGACGACCACCGCGCCCCAGCCTCCGCCGAGGATCGGCGCCAGCCACCTCTTCGGTGCCAGCAGGCCCAGGATGTCGGTGGGCAGGAACAGCAGCCACGGGTTGAGTACCCCGCTCGACAGCGCCATCGGGGCACCGAGGCCGAAGATGAAGCCCGCGGAGAGACCGAAGGAGACGGCCGTGGTCGCGTTGCGGGTGGTGCGCCCCTGGATGAAGTCCAGCAGGAACGGGCGCACCCCGTCGTTGAACACGGCGAGCGCCATATGCGAGATGTAGGCCGTCAGCGCACAGAGGGCTATCACGGTCAGTTGCTGCGCCAGCGAGAAGTCGAGGCTGGCGCCGGCGGCGAGGGTGGTGCTCACAGGTCACTCCTTGGGCCGGTGGGAAACCTAACCGCGGGCGGCGATGGCGCGGGCCATCCGCGGGGCGATGGTGTCGAGTTGGTCCATCGAGAAGCCGAAGACCTTCTTGCCGTCGGCGAGCAGGGCGGCGATCTCCTCCTCGGTGGGGGTGCCGCGGCCGAAGGTGTGGCAGACGGCGCTGCCCATCAGGCCGACCAGGACGCCCAGCGAGGCACCGGCGCCGGTGTGGCAGGTCCCCAGGTAGTAGTCGGCCTGCCCGGCGCGGAGCTTCATCGCGGCGTCCATGTCGCTGGACGGTGTGATGTCGAGGGACTCGATGCCGAGTGCGGACACGGCGCGGGTGACCTCGGTCTTGCCGACTCCACCGGTGAGGATCTTCGTCATGGCGCTCTTTCTCTCTGTGTACGGGGGTGTGGGCCTGGTCAGTTGGCGGGAGCGGACGGGGGCTGCTGGGCCAGGACGGCCAAGTGCATCCCCAGGAAGTTGACCTCGGACTCGGGGAGTTCGGCGCCCAACTCCCGTGCCGCGCGGGCGGATACGGCACGGGCGCGGGCCACGGCCCCGGGGTGCTCGGCCAGTTCCGCGGCGATCTGCTCGTCGGTGGGGAACTCGGCGATCGGTTCCCCGCGCACCAGGCGGGTGAGCGCCATCATCAGATGGCTGGTCAACATGCCCGCCGTGGCTTCGGTGACGGGCCGGCCCTCGGCTTGCAGCGCGGCCAGTTCGGCGGTGACGAAGTCCGCCACCTCGGGCGTGACCTGGCCACCCTCGCGGAAGAGCCGGATCCGCAGTTGGAGCTGGTCATCCATGAGGTCCTCCTTAAAACAACAGTAACCAGGATTCTGGATTCTTGGGAGTGCGGGGCCTGTTGGGATTTCCCGGCACCCCCCGGGGGTCCGGTGGTGCGGCCGCTCGGCGGTGGACGATCGTCAACGAGCAGGCAGCCACGGCCCGTTGACGGCGGCCCGGTTCAGTACGAGGGGACGCGCTCGCCCCGCAGCACCTCGTTCTGTAGTCGCGCCACCAGGGAGAGGTCGAGTGAATCGCGCACCGCGGCAAGGGCCTTGGCGCCATCGGTCCGGCCGATGAGTGCCGCCCGGGAGTTCCGCGAGGCGAGCCCTTCGGTGATCTCCTCGGCGAGGGGCAGTACGTCGATACCGGGTCCGAGCCGGTCCCGCACCTCGTCCAGATTCCACACCGTGGCGTCCACCTCCCCGCGGGCGAAGAGATCCGGCAGTTGCATATACGAGGCCTCACGCCACTCGACGTCCGTACGGCCCGCGAACGCCCGCTCCACCAGCATCCGCAGATCCTCCGAGGCATGGTCGACCGCGACCCGCAGCCCGGGGGAGTCCGGGTCGACGCCGTGCCGCACCAACATGCCGTGCGCGCCGACATAGGTGTCGGGTCCGAGGTCGGCCACCAGCTCCAGCGGTTGCTCCTCCATGAGCCGGTCGGCCGCGAACCGCGACAGCACCACCAGGTCGACCTTCCCCTCCAGCAGTGCCGCGGTACGGGCGCCGGCGCCCCGCATGAACGTCACCGCGAAGGGCGCGCCCGCCGCGTCGAAGGCCTCCCGCAGCCCGGTCGCCAGGCCCTCGTAGCGGCGGGAGTAGGGCAGGGGCATGGCGGCGAGCAGGGTGCCGAGGCCGGAGAGGCGCCACAGTATGGCGCGGTCGGAGTGGACCAGGAAGGTGCCGAGATGGCCGCGTGCCGCGGTGGTGATCGCCCCTGATTCCTCCAGGAGTTGGAGCGCGGCCTGCACTGTGCCGTTCCCGCAGCCCAGCTCCTCGGCGAAGTCCCGCACCCGGGGCAGCCGGGTGTCCGGCTCATGGTGCAGCAGGAGCACCGCGAGCTGGCGGGCGGCGAGGCCGTTGCGGGTGAGGAGCCGCTCCTCGAAGTCGTTCACGAGGGCGACAGTAAACAGAATCCTGGATATTGGCAAGGGTCCCCGGGATCAGTGCGATACCGGTCCTTCCGGCCCGCCCTCGCCTCGCTGCCAGCGGATCTCGCCCTCGTGCCGGTGGGCGGTGGGCGCCAGTCCGGCGGCGGTGGCCACGGCGGCGGACGCGCGGTGCTCCGGGTGGATATGGGCGATGACGGTGTGCACCTGCTGCCGGCCGAGCCAGCCGACCAGTGCCCGCGCCGCTTCCCCGGCGATCCCCCTGCCCTGCCATGGGGTCCCCACCACCCACGCGATCTCGGCGAGCGGCCCGGCTTCGGCGGGGCGGACGGTCGCCTGGACGGTACCGGTCAGACAGGACTCCGCACGCAGCCGGACCACCCAGTTCAGCCAGGAGACGTCAGGATCGGGGGAGCCCGCGGCCAGCCGCCGGTAGCGCGAGCGCAGGCCCCGCGGGGTGTCCGGCGCGCCACCGACGAAGGTGTGCAGGGCGGGGTCAGACAGCACCGCCGCCATCTCCTCGGCGTGCTCGACGCACAGGGGAAGCAACTCCAGCCGCCCGGTGCGGATTTCCTGCGCGACGCGGGCGTTCACCGGGCGGGTCCGCCGTCTCGGGTGACGGTGGTCGACGGTACGCCGAGGGCAAGTCGCCCCTGCTGCCGGTGAGTTGGTCGGTGCATGGACTCATCCAACACGGTCGTCTCCCGGCGCACGAGTACCGGAGCCGGATCACCGCCGACCACCGTGACCGCGCCGCGAGGGACGGCTCACGCGCCTGGCGGTCCAGGGGGTCGGCCCGTACACGCGGGGAGTTGGGCCTATGTGCATACGGATACGCCTTGCCGGTGACGCTGCCGGGACGTCTGCGGTGAGGCGTGGCCGAGGGGTGGTAGGGCTGAGTGCCGTCGTCCGTCCCGGACGGTATCCGTGCCGCTCATCAGGAGTCCGTCGATGGCCGATGTGGTCTTCATTGCCGTGACGATCGCGTTCTTCGGGGCGATGGTGCTCGTGGTGAAGGGGGCCGAGCGCCGGTGAGCGCGGAGAACACCGTCGGCCTGATCGCCTCGGCCGGCCTGCTGCTCTATCTCGTCCTGGCCCTGCTCTTCCCGGACCGCTTCTGATGAGCGACACCGCCGCCGGGCTGACGACGATCGCCGTGCTGGTGCTCGCGCTTGCGGTGGTCCATGTGCCGATGGGCGAGTACATGGCGCGGGTGTACGGCGGCCAACGGCACCTGGGCGTCGAGCGGTTGGTGTACCGGGTGGTGCGGGTGGCGCCGGACAGCGAGCAGCGGTGGACCGCCTATGTGCTGTCGCTGCTCGGCTTCTCCGCCGTCTCGGTGCTGTTCCTCTACGGCTTTCTGCGGCTCCAGGGGGTGCTTCCGCTCTCCCTGGGCTTCGGCGGTGTCCCGCCCGCCGGTGCGTTCAACACCGCGGTCTCCTTCGTCACCAACACGAACTGGCAGTGGTATTCAGGGGAGTCGACGCTGGGCCACCTGGTGCAGATGGCCGGGCTCGCGGTGCAGAACTTCCTCTCCGCGGCCGTGGCGATGGCCGTGGCGGTCGCCCTGGTACGCGGCTTCGCCCGCTCCCGTACCGACCAACTCGGCAATTTCTGGGTCGACTTGGTGCGGGGCACGGTACGCGTCCTGCTGCCGGTGGCCTGTGTCGCGGCGGTGGTGCTGCTCGCCGGGGGAGTGGTGCAGAACTTCGCCGGGCCGCAGCAGGTGCACACACCGGGCGGCGGGGTCCAGGCACTGGTGGGCGGGCCGGTCGCCTCACAGGAGGCGATCAAGGAGTTCGGCACCAACGGAGGCGGTTTCTTCAACGCCAACTCGGCGCACCCCTTCGAGAACCCGAACGCCTTCACCAACCTCCTGGAGGTCTTCCTGCTGCTGCTCATCCCCAGCGCCCTGCCCCGGACCTTCGGGCGGCTGGTCGGCAACACCCGCCAGGGCTGGGCGATCCTGGCCGCGATGGCCGTCCTGTGGGCGGGCGGCCTCGCGGCGGTGACCGGCGCGGAACTCGCCCACCCGGGCACCGTGCCGCACACCGCCGGCGCCTCCGTGGAGGGCAAGGAGCAGCGCCTCGGAGTATGGGACACGGCCCTCTTCGCCGACGCCACCACCATGACCTCCACCGGAGCCGCTGACTCGGCCCACGACAGCTACACCGCCTACGGCGGCGGGGTGCTGCTGCTGAACATGCTGCTGGGCGAGGTGTCACCCGGCGGCACCGGCTCGGGCCTCTACGGAATGCTGACCATGGCGGTGCTGGCGGTGTTCCTGGCCGGCCTCATGGTGGGCCGCACACCCGAGTACCTGGGCAAGAAGATCCGCCGACGCGAGATCACCTACGTCGCGCTCTACGTACTGGCGATGCCGTTCTCGGTCCTGCTGGGCACCGGGCTGGCGCTCGGCTTCCCCGGGCCGCGCGCTTCCCTCCTCAACCCCGGCCCGCACGGCCTCTCCGAAGTGCTGTACGCCTTCGCCTCGTCCGCCAACAACAACGGCAGCGCCTTCGCCGGACTCAGCGCGAACACCGACTTCTACAACGCGGCACTGGGGCTGGCGATGCTCATCGGCCGGTTCCTGCCGATCGTCTTCACCGTGGCGCTCGCCGGCTCCCTCGCCCGGCAGCGGCACGTCCCCGTCGGCGAGGGCACCCTCCCCACCCACCGGCCGCTCTTCGTGGTCCTGCTGATCGGCGTCGTCACCATCGTGGCCGGCCTGGCCTTCTTCCCGGCACTCGCGCTCGGCCCCCTCGCGGAAGGGCTGTCATGACCTCGGCCGGCACCCCACCACCCCAAGCAGACCGGGTCACCGCCGGCCTGTTCAACCCGAGACAACTGCTGGTGTCCCTGCCGGAGGCGTTCCGGAAGCTGGACGTACGGCACATGGTGCGCGCCCCGGTGATGTTCGTGGTGTGGGTGGGATCCCTCCTCGCCACGGCCTTCGCCGTCCGGCACCCCAGTGTCTTCTCGGTGGCGACGGCGGTGTGGCTGTGGGCGACAGTGGTCTTCGCCAACCTCGCCGAGGCCGTCGCCGAGGGACGGGGCCGCGCCCAGGCGGCCACCCTCCGCCAGGCCAAACAGGAGACGGTGGCCCGGCGGCTGGCCGCCGACGGCACCGAGGAGCAGGTACCGGGCACCCGACTGCGGGTCGGCGACCTGGTCGTCATCGAGGCCGGGCAGATCGTGCCCGGCGACGGCGAGGTCACCGAGGGCATCGCCAGCGTGGACGAGTCGGCCATCACCGGGGAGTCGGCGCCCGTCATCCGTGAGTCGGGCGGGGACCGCTCGGCGGTCACCGGGGGCACCAAGGTGCTCTCCGACCGGATCGTGGTGCGGATCGTGGTCAAGCCCGGGGAGAGCTTCATCGACCGGATGATCGCCCTGGTGGAGGGCGCGGTCCGGCAGAAGACACCCAACGAGATCGCCCTGAACATCCTCCTGGCCGGACTGACGATCGTGTTCCTGCTGGCGGTGGCCACTCTCCAGCCGCTGGCCGCCTACTCCGGGCGGCAGCAGGCCATCGTGGTCCTCGTCGCCCTCCTGGTGTGCCTGATCCCCACCACCATCGGCGCGCTGCTGTCCGCGATCGGCATCGCCGGGATGGACCGGCTCATCCAGCACAACGTGGTGGCGATGTCCGGCCGCGCCATCGAGGCCGCCGGAGACGTGGACACCCTGCTCCTCGACAAGACCGGCACCATCACCCTCGGCGACCGGGAGGCCGCCGAGTTCGTACCGGTGGGAGACATCGCGCAGACCGAACTCGCCGACGCCGCCCAACTGGCCAGCCTCGCCGACGAGACCCCGGAGGGCCGCTCCATCGTGGTCCTCGCCAAGGAGCGCCACGGACTGCGGGCCCGTGAGGAAGGCGCCATCCAGGGCGCCCACTTCGTCCCGTTCTCCGCGCACACCCGGATGTCCGGCGTGGACCTGGACGACCGTCGGGTACGCAAGGGCGCCGCCGCGGCGGTCATGAAGTGGGTGCGCGACAACGGCGGCCACCCCGCGGCCACGGTCGGACCCGTCGTGGACGCCATCAGCGCCGAGGGCGGCACCCCGCTGGTGGTCGCCGAGCATCTGCCGGGGGAGCCGGCGCGGGTGCTCGGCGTCATCCACCTCAAGGACATCGTCAAGGCCGGGCTGCGGGAGCGGTTCGAGGAACTGCGCAGCCTCGGCATCCGCACCGTGATGATCACCGGCGACAACCCGGCCACCGCCCGGGCCATCGCCCGCGAGGCCGGAGTGGACGACTACCTCGCCGAGGCCACCCCCGAGGAGAAGCTCGCCCTCATCAGAAGCGAGCAGACCGGCGGCCGGCTGGTGGCGATGACCGGCGACGGCACCAACGACGCCCCCGCCCTCGCCCAGGCCGACGTGGGTGTCGCCATGAACGCGGGAACCACCGCGGCCAAGGAGGCGGGGAATATGGTCGATCTCGACTCCAACCCCACCAAACTCATCGAGATCGTCGAGATCGGAAAGCAACTCCTCATCACCCGGGGCGCGTTGACCACCTTCTCCATCGCCAACGACGTGGCCAAGTACTTCGCCATCATCCCGGCGATGTTCGCCGCCGCCTACCCGCAGCTCGACCACATCAATGTGATGCGGCTGGCCACACCGGAGTCCGCGATCCTCTCCGCCGTCATCTTCAACGCCCTGGTCATCGTGGCGCTGATCCCGCTCGCCCTGCGCGGCGTCCGCTACCGCCCCACCGACGCGGCGGCCATGCTCCGCCGCAACCTCGGCATCTACGGCCTGGGAGGCATCGTCACGCCCTTCATCGGCATCAAACTCATCGACCTGGCCGTCGTCTCCCACCTCCCGGGACTGGGGTGAGCCGCCGATGACCGCCAACTTCCTGCGGCAGGCGGCGGCCGGACTGCGCGTACTGCTCGCGCTGACCGTGGTCGTCGGCGTCGTCTACCCGCTCGCCGTCTGGGCGGTGGGACAGCTCGCCTTCCCCCACCAGGCGGGCGGCTCCAAGGTCAGCCACCAGGGCCGCACCGTCGGCTCCTCGCTGATCGGGCAGGACTTCACCGGCCCGGCCTGGTTCCACCCCCGGCCCTCCGCGGCGGGCAAGGGCGGCGGATACGACCCGCTCGCCTCCGGCGCCTCCAACCTCGGACCGGAGAACCGCAAGCTCCTCGCCCAGGTCGAGCAGCGCCGCACAGCGGCCGCAGCGGAGAACAAGGTCACCGCCTCCCGGGTCCCGCCGGACGCGCTCACCGCCTCCGGCAGCGGTCTCGACCCGCACATCTCCCCGCAGTACGCTCGCCAGCAGGCAGCCAGGGTGGCGACGGCACGGGGCCTCGCCGGGGCGCGGGTCCGCGCACTGGTCGAAGACCACGTCCAGGGACGCGTCCTGGGGTTCCTCGGTGCACCCCGCGTCAACGTCCTGGAACTCAACCTGGCGCTGGAGCAGCTCGCCCGGAAGGGGTGACGGCCACCGTGCCGCGCGGAAAGCTGTGCGTCTACCTCGGGGCCGCCCCGGGTGTGGGCAAGACCTACGCCATGCTGGCCGAGGGACACAGCATGGCCGGCCGGGGCACGGATGTGGTCATCGGCTTCGTCGAGGACTACGGGCGGCTCCCCACCCGCAGGATGACCGAGGGCCTGGAGACCGTACCGCGCCGCACCATGACCTACCGGGGTGCGAGCTTCACCGAGATGGACCCGGACGCCGTGCTCGCCCGGCACCCCGAGGTCGCGCTGATCGACGAACTCGCCCACACCAACATCCCCGGCTCCCGCCGCGAGAAGCGGTGGCAGGACATCGAGGACCTGCTCGGCGCGGGCATCGACGTCATCTCGACCGTCAACATCCAGCACCTCGCCTCGCTCAACGACGTCGTGGAGCAGATCACCGGGGTACGGCAGCAGGAGACCGTCCCCGACGACGTCGTCCGGCGCGCGGACCAGATCGAGTTCGTGGACATGTCCGCCGAGGCGCTGCGCCGCCGTATGGTCCGCGGCAACGTCTATCCGCAGGAGAAGGTCGACGCCGCCCTCACCCACTACTTCCGCTCCGGGAACCTCACCGCCCTGCGGGAGATCGCCCTGCTCTGGGCGGCGGACCGGGTCGAGGAGGCGCTGCTGCGCTACCGCCGCGACCACCACATCCAGCAGCCGTGGAACACCCGCGAACGCCTGCTGGTCGCCCTCTCCGGCGGCCCCGAGGGCGCCACCCTGATCCGCCGGGCCAAACGCATCGCCGCTCGCGGAGCCGGCGGCGAGTTCCTCGCCATCCACGCCAGAACCGGTGACGGCCTCGCCGGTGCCTCGCCTCAACTGCTGGCCAGGCAGCGGGAATTGGTGGAGGAACTGGGCGGCAGCTTCCACACCGTCACCGGCGACGACCCGGCCCGGGTCATCCTCGCCTTCGCCCGGAAGGTCAACGCCACCCAGATCGTCGTCGGCGCCACCCGCCGCAGCCGCCTCAAGGAACTGATCCGCCGCGGGATGGACGAGGCGCTCATCGAAGGCTCCGGCGACGACATCGACGTCTATGTGGTCACCCACGCCGAAGCCGCCCACGGCCGCTGGCTCCGCCGCCGCACCCCCGCCCCAGCCCCCGACCGCACCCCGGACGCCCCGGAGGACGACATCGAGTAGGCCACGGCTGATCGCGCAACTACCTTGCGCGGAGGGGGAGTTGGTGGTGCCAACCCGGACCGTCAGGGCCGCCGGAGCCAGTGTGGGCGCCAGGGGCCGTGGGGGCGCCTCATCGCCGGGGGCGGTGGCTGGGCGGGCGGGGGTGGCGGCTGTGGGGGCGGGGGAGGCGCGGCGCTCCGGGCCGGGTGCTCGATGGTACGGCTGGCCGGGTACAGGGCCTCCTCGTCGTAGTGGGCCGCGGCGATGGTGTCGATGATCTGCCGGTCCGTGAAGCTCTCGGACCCCGGCACATACGGCACAAAACCCACCAGCACACCGTCCCGCAGCACCTCCGCCCGCAGCCCCGCGGCCCCGCCCATCGTCCACAGCGCCTCACTGCCGTCGGGGATCACCACGCGGACGCCGTACTCGTAGACGCCTTCGTCGGCGCGGTGGGCCATGACCTCCCGGGCGCGCAGAGCGGACACGATGCCGTCCACACGATCGCTGTCCACCACGGGGACCTCCTCGTCGGCGAGCCTGACCAGGTGGTTGCCTCACCCACAACTCACCATACTGCGGCGGCCCGCGGACGGTCGCCCGGGAACGTCAATCCCGAATTTCCCTTCCTTTACCTGATCGGGGAGTTCGGTGAGTGTGCCGGTGCCAGACTGTAAGTGGTGTCTCCCGATACCGGTGAACGCGGTATCGGGGAGAAAGTCCCACGCAAAGGAAAAACCATGCTCAGCATTCGGAGTCGAAGCACCCGGCTGATGGCCGGGGGTCTGCTGTCGGCCGGTCTGCTGGCCGGTGGAGCGATAGGCGCGACGGCCGCCTCGGCTGCCGCTCCCGCCCATCCCGCCACGGTCGCCGCGGCCACGACGGCGCACGCGATCTCGATCAAGGCAGTTCCGACCACGGTCACGGCCGGCAACGAGGCCACCTTCGTAGGCCACGCGTCAGGCATGAAGCAGGGCGACGTGGTCACGCTCGAACACCAGGTGAACGGCACCTGGCAGCCCGTCACCCAGTCCGGCAAGAACGTCAGCACGACGCTCAACAGCTCCCTCAACTACTCGATCCACACCAAACCCACGATGAAGGGAATGCAGCTCTACCGGGTCGCCGTGGGCAATGAGACCTCCGCCGCGGTGAACATCACCGTCAACTGACGCCCCGCACACGGAAAAGGGAGATTTATTAGGTGCAATTTATTAGGCCGGTTCTCCGGCGGTTTCCTCGGCGCCCGGTGTCATCACCTGGGTGTGTTCCAGGAGGGCGGCCACCAACTCGTCCAGATCGAGGCGCTTCTCGACCGCCGCCAGTTCGGGCAGACGGGCCCGGAGGCTGACGCGGGGCGGCGCGAGCAACTGGCAGCAGTCCTCGTCGGGCAGTACCGAGATGCCGGCGGTGCCGATGGTGCGGGCCTCGTCGATGATCTCCTGCTTGTCCCAGCCGATCAGCGGACGCAGCACGGGGAGCGCCGCCGCCTCGTCCACCGCCGCGAGATTCGCCAGGGTCTGACTGGCGACCTGGCCGAGGCTGTCCCCGGTCACCAGCGCCTCGCCGCCGTCCCGGGCCGCCAGCACGGAGGCCGTACGGACCATCAGCCTGCGCTGCGCCACCACTTGAAGCCGGCCGGCCCCGGCGACGGAGAGCTGCCTCTGCGCCTTGCCGAGGGCGATCACCTGCAACCGCCCCGGCGGCTGGTACCGGTTGAGTTCCCGCGCCAGTGCGTACGCCTTGTAGACGGAGGACGGGTTGGCGTATGGGGCGCCGCTGAAGTGCACGAAGTCGCAGGCGAGTCCGCGGCGCATGGCGTGGTGGGCGGCGACGGGCGAGTCATAGCCACCGGAGAGCAGCACCAGGGCGCGGCCGCTGGAGCCGACCGGGAGACCGGTGAGGCCCGGCAGGCGCCGCCAGGACAGATGGGTCTCCCCGCGGTCCACGGCGATCGAGAGCCGGACGTCCGGACGCTTGAGGCTGACCGTCAGTTGGGGCAGCGCATCCTTGATCCTGGCCCCCACATACCGGTCCACACCGGAGGAGTTGAGCGGGAACCGCTTGTCCCTCCGGCGGGTGCGTACGGCGAAACTGCGGACCTCGTCGCGGTCGCTCTCCGATTCCAGGCGGCGCAGTGCCGCGATGGCGTGGTGGGTGATCTCGTCCAGGGTGCTGGGGATGCGGATCGCCGGTTCGACATGGGTGAAGCCGATGACGCGGCGGGCCCGTTCCACCAACTCCTCGACGGGCGCGTCACCGCCGAGGACGGTGACGCTCTGCACCGGCTTGATCCAGGTGGAGCCCTCGACACCGCGCAGCGCGACGCGGAGGTTGTCGTGCAGGCGCTCGGTGAACCGGTGGCGGTTGCGGCCCTTGAGGAAGACCTCGCCGTGCTTGAGCAGCACACAGGGCTGTCCGGGCGTGTCCATCGTCAGGTCCTTCGGGGTGCGGGGGTCCGGGACAGAGGGTAACCGGCCGGTCAGCCGGTGCCCAGCTCACGCCGGACGATGCGGGCGGCGGCCACCAGATGCTCCAGGGAGGCGCGGGTCTCCGGCCAGCCGCGGGTCTTCAGCCCGCAGTCCGGATTGACCCAGAGCCGCTCGGCGGGGATGGCCCCGAGCCCGGTACGCAGCAGCTCGGCGGCCTCCGCCGCGCTGGGGACGCGGGGGGAGTGGATGTCGTACACGCCGGGGCCCGCCTCCCGGGGGTAGCCGTGGGCGGCCAGCTCGTGGGCGATCCGCATACGGGAGCGGGCGGCTTCGAGGCTGATGACATCGGCGTCGAGGTCGTCGATGGCCTGCACGATGTCGCCGAACTCGGCGTAGCACATATGAGTGTGGATCTGGGTGTCCGGACGCACCCCGCCGGTGGTGAGGCGGAACGCCTCGGTGGCCCACGCCAGATACGCGGGCCGGTCCGCGGCCCGCAGCGGAAGAGTCTCGCGCAGTGCGGGCTCGTCTACCTGGATCACCGAAGTGCCGTTCGCCTCAAGGTCGTTCACCTCGTCGCGGAGGGCGAGCGCCAGTTGCCGGGCGGTGTCGCCGAGCGGCTGGTCGTCGCGGACGAAGGACCAGGCGAGCATGGTGACCGGGCCGGTGAGCATTCCCTTCACGGGCCGGCCGGTGAGCGACTGGGCGTACGCGGTCCAGCGCACCGTCATCGGCCCGGGCCGGGAGATGTCGCCCGCGAGGACCGGCGGGCGGACATAGCGGGTGCCGTAGGACTGGACCCAGCCGTGCCGGGTGGCGAGGTAGCCGGTGAGCTGCTCGGCGAAGTACTGCACCATGTCGTTGCGTTCGGGTTCGCCGTGCACCAGGACGTCCAGGCCCGCCTTCTCCTGGAAGGCGACCACCTCGCGGATCTCACCGCGGACGCGTTCCTCGTAGCCCTCGGTGCCGAGCCGCCCGGCGCGCAGATCGGCGCGGGCGGTGCGCAGTGCGGTGGTCTGCGGGAAGGAGCCGATGGTGGTGGTCGGCAGCAGCGGCAGCCCGAGGCGCGCCCGCTGCGCCGGGGCCCGCTCGGTGTACGGCTGGGAGCGGTGGGTGTCCGCCTCGGTGACGGCCGCGGCGCGGGCGCGTACCGCGGAGTCGCGGGTGAGGGGGGAGGTGGCGCGGGCGCCCAACACGGCGCGGTTCACGGCGAGTTCAGCGGTGATGGCTTCGGTGCCGCGGGCAAGTCCCTTGGCGAGGGTGGCGAGTTCGGCGGTCTTCTGGCGGGCGAAGGCGAGCCACCGCAGGAGCTGCGGGTCGAAGTCCCGCTCCAGGGCGGTGTCCAGCGGGACATGCAGCAGCGAGCAGGAGGCCGCGACATCGACCCGGTCGGCGAGGCCCAGCAGGGCGCCGAGGGTGGTGAGGGACTTCTCCAGGTCGTCGGCCCAGATGTTGCGGCCGTCGACGACACCGGCGACCAGGCGCTTGCCGGGCAGGCCACCGACCGCGGCGAGTGCGTCCAGCCGGGCGGCGGCGGGCCCGGTGAAGTCCAGCGCCAGACCCTCGACCGGCGCCTCGGCGAGTACCGGCAGGGCGTCACCGAGGCGGTCGAAGTAGGTGGCGACGAGCAGGCTGGGGCGGTCGGTGCGGGCGCCGAGATCGCGGTAGGCGCGGGCGGTGGCGTTCAGCTCGGCCGGGGTGCGGTCCTGCACCAGCGCCGGTTCGTCGAGCTGCGCCCACTCGGCCCCGGCAGCCCGCAGATCGGCCAGGACCTCCGCGTACACCGGGAGCAGCCGGTCCAGCAGGGTGAGCGGATCGAAGTCGGCGGGCACCCCGGGCGCGGGCTTCGCCAGCAGCAGATAGGTGACCGGGCCGACCAGCACGGGCCGGGCGGTGAGACCGAGGGCACGGGCCTCCGCGAACTCGCCCACCTGCTTGCCGGAGTCCGCCGCGAAGACCGTGTCCGGCCCCAACTCCGGTACCAGATAGTGGTAGTTGGTGTCGAACCACTTGGTCATCTCCAGCGGTGCGACGTCCTGGGTGCCGCGGGCCATCGCGAAGTAGCCGTCCAGCGGGTCGGCGGCGACAGCCGCGCGGTGCCGCTCGGGGATCGCGCCCACCATCACGGTGGTGTCCAGCACATGGTCGTAGTACGAGAAGTCGCCGGTGGGGACCTCGTCGATGCCGGACTCGGCCAGCTCCAGCCAGTTGCCGCGGCGCAGTCCGGCGGCGGTGGCGCGGAGGGCACCGGCGCCGGTACGGCCCCTCCAGTAGCCCTCGATCGCCTTCTTGAGCTCCCGGTTCAGCCCCTGGCGGGGGTAGCCGTACACGGTGGCCCGTGCTGCCGCGGCTGCGGTCTCGGTGGTCACGGAGTGCTCCTCCGAGAGACTCCCTCTTACGACGCCCCGCCCGGCAGACGGGGCGAACCAACTGCACACACCAGCCTACGGTCCGGCGCCCGCGGAGCGCCAACAGCGCCCGCGGCACGGACACCGCCCGCCCGAGCCGCCGGAGCGGGACGCACGATGCGGGGGAACCGTGGCGGCGGGCCCGGGGTGCGGCTCGCCCCGGCCGTCGAACTCCATCTGCTGCCCCTGCTACGGGACTTGGGCCGGCTCGGCCCGTCCGCCGCCGCCGGAGAGGTACCGTCCCACGGGGCGATCACCCCCTACCGTGAGGCCCGGGGCGCGCCGGGGTGAGGAGGATCACGTATGACTGAGGGCAGGAGCGACGGCACGGGTGGGGACCCGCACCGGTCACCGCGGGAGGGGGGCCGTACCGATCCGCTCGTCCGGCTGTCCCTGGAGCAGTTGCGGCAGCGCAGCAGTACGAAGTGGCGGGCGCACCCGGCGGACGTGCTCCCGCTGTGGGTGGCGGAGATGGACGTCCCGCTGGCGCCCGCTGTCGCCGAGACCCTGCACCGGGCCGTCGAGTTGGGCGACACCGGGTACCCGCACGGCACCGCCTACGCCGAGGCGCTCGCCGGGTTCGCCGCGACGCGCTGGGGGTGGGACGGGCTGCGGGTGGAGCACACCACCGTCGTGCCCGATGTGATGCTGGGCGCCGTCGAGATCCTCCGCCTGATCACCGGCCCGGGCGACACGGTCGTGGTGTGCTCGCCCGTGTACCCGCCGTTCTACGCGTTCGTGGAGCACTCGGGCCGCAAGATCGTCGAGGCCCGCCTCGGCCCGGATCTGCGGATCGACCTCGACAACCTGGAGCGGGCGTTCCGCCTGGCGCGGCAGCGGGGGCGGCGGGCGGCGCTGCTGCTGAGCAACCCGCACAATCCGACCGGCGCGGTGCACACCCGCGCGGAGCTGGAGGCGGTCGCGGCGCTCGCCCGCGAGCACGGTGTGCGGGTCGTCGCCGACGAGATCCACGCCCCGCTGGTGCTGCCCGGCGCCTTCTTCACACCGTTCCTCAGCGTGCCAGGCGCGGAGAACGGCTTCGCGCTGACCTCCGCGTCCAAGGCGTGGAACCTGGCCGGTCTCAAGGCCGCCGTGGCCATGGCCGGGACCGAGGCGGCGGCCGATCTCCGCCGGATGCCGGAAGAGGTCAGCCACGGGCCGAGCCACTTCGGCATCCTCGCCCACACCGCCGCCCTCCGCGACGGGACCGACTGGCTGGACGACGTCCTGCGCGGGCTCGACGCCAACCGGACCCTGCTGGGCGAGCTGGTCGCCGAACACCTCCCCGGGGTGAAGTATCTGCCGCCGCAAGGCACTTACCTCGCCTGGCTGGACTGCACCCACCTCGGACTCCACGACGACCGGCCGTCCGAAGGCCCCGGGACCGTCGGCGAACTGGCCGGACCGGCGCGGGTGTTCCTGGACGAGGCGCGCGTCGCCCTCAGCTCCGGGCACATCTTCGGCACCGGCGGCGCGGGCTGCGTTCGGCTCAACTTCGCCACCTCACCGGCGATCCTGCGGGAGGCGCTGGCACGGATGGGCCGGGCACTCGACGGCCTCGGGCCGGGCGCCATCCACTCCTGAGACCCCCGCGGACCACCCGATCCCCACCTGTTGCGTACGAGAGGGAGACACCCGGTATGGCGATCCAGCGGATGGACAACGTCCTCATCGTCGTCGACGACCTGGACTCGGTCGTCGACTTCTTCGTCGAGGCGGGCATGGAGCTGGAGGGGCGGAGTGCCGTCGAGGGGCGCTGGGTCGACCGTGTCATCGGGATCGACGGTGCCCGGCAGGAGGTGGCGATGCTGCGCGTCCCGGACGGCCCCGGCCGTATCGAGCTGGCGAAGTTCCACACCCCTCGGGCGATCACTCCCGAGCCCGCCGAGGCTCCGATGAACACACTCGGTCTGCGCCGGGTGATGTTCGCCGTCGACGACATCGAGGACACCGTCGCCCGACTACGTGCCCTCGGTGCCCAACTGGTCGGCGAGATCGCCCGGTTCGAGGACTTCTACCTGCTCTGCTACGTCCGCGGCCCCGAGAACATCGTCCTCGGACTGGCCCAGCGACTCACCTGACCCACCCACCGACCAGGGGGCGGTCTTGGCCGCGGCGGAGGCACACGGTAACTTCAGTACGTTGTTGACGACGGTACGACGGAAGCCGGTGGAAGTCCGGCACGGTCGCGCCACTGTGAGCGGGCGGTCCTGGGACCGTGCGTGAGTCAGACCCGTGGCCGTCGTCCTGTGCACCACCGAGACGGGACGCGAACTCCCGAAGGAGGCTCCGCCATGGCGCAGCACGTCGCCCAGCCGACCGCCACCACCCCCGCCATACCGGCCAAACTGCCGCTGAAGGACATCGCCCCCTGGGCGGCCTTCTTCGGTGTGCTGATGCTGGTCCTGCTGTACTTCGTCGGCGCCGAGCAGGGCGCCACCTCCGTGTTCAGCGGCGCGGGGGTCCATGAGTGGGTGCACGACGCCCGCCATCTGCTCGGCTTCCCCTGCCACTGACCAGAGGGACGCCGCCCGCTCATGAACTCAACAACCGTACGCAACCTGCTCGTTCGGGGAATGCTCGCCGGTCTGGCCGCCGGCGTGCTCGCCCTGATCGTCGCCTACTGGCTCGGCGAACCCCATGTCGACGCCGCCATCGGCTTCGAGGAGGCCGCCCACGCCGGGCACTCGCACGGCGACGACGGCGAACTCGTCTCCCGCAGCCTCCAGTCCACCGCCGGCCTGGCCACCGGAATCCTGGTCTACGGGATCGCGTTCGGCGGTATCGCCGCCCTCGCCTACAGCTTCGCCCTCGGCCGGGTGGGCCGCTTCAGCCCCCGCGCCACCGCGCTGCTGCTGTCGTCCTGCGCACTCCTCGCCGTGTACGTCGTGCCGTTCCTCAAGTACCCCGCCAACCCGCCCGCGGTGGGCGGCGAGGACACCATCGGCAAGCGGACCACCCTGTATCTGCTGATGATGGTGCTGAGCGTGCTGCTCGCCGTCGCGGCCACCATCGCCGGGAAGCGGCTCGCGCCCCGGCTCGGCGGCTGGTGGGCGACGGTGGCGGCGCTCCTCGGTTTCGCCGTGGTCATCGGTGTGGCCTACGAGTTCCTGCCGGTGGTCAACGAGGTCCCGGAGCACTTCCCGGCCGACCTGCTGTGGCGCTTCCGCCTCTCCGCGCTCACCATGCAGCTTGTGCTCTGGGGCGGATTCGGCCTGCTCTTCGGGGAGTTGGCGCAGCGCCTGCTGCAACCGGAGGACACCGAGGCAAGGGAGCCGGTACCGGCCGGGCAGTGACGGGCATCGTCATACGAGGGGGCGGCCCAGGCGGAGGTTCCAGCGGCCGTCCCGCCCGCTCAACTCGGTGACGGTCAGCGGCGGTACGTCGAACCGCCAGAAGGAGGTGAGCGGGGCGCCCGTCGCCAGAACCGCCGCGGCCCGCACCACCTCCGCTTCCACCACGGCCACCCACCGTCCCGTACCACCCTCGGCCACCCCGTCCAGCCAACCGCCGACCCGTGCGCACACCCCGGACACCGACTCCCCACCGGGCGCCGCCGACTCCGGATCGGTCAGCCAGCGGGACAGCAACTCCGGTTCCGTGGCGGCGACTTCGTCCAGGGTCCGGCCCTGCCACCGGCCCGCGTCAAGACCGGCCGGCGCACCGCCACCGTGCTCGGCGCGGAGCCCCAGGGCGGTCGCGGTCCGCGCACACCGCACACTCGGCGAGTGCACCGCGCGGGCGTCCCCGGGCAGTGCTCCGGCCGCCGACTTGGCCTGCGCGGCGCCCTGTTCGTCCAGCGGATCCCCGTCGTCGAAGACACCCCGTCGCAGCGAGCGGGTCATGGCGGGGGAGACGAGCAGGAGACGGACGGACACGGCACTCCTCGGACGGACACGGGACAGTGGGAGCCTTGAGCCTGCCATGGCGCGGGCGGAACACTCATCCGCGCCCCTGGTGGAAGCGTTCCAGCCCCTCGGCGAGGTCGACCACCGGTTCCGGATAGTCCAGCCGGGCGCGCCGCTCCACCGGGAGCTGCCAGGGCTCATGCACCAACTTGCCCTCCACCGACCGGAGTTCGGGCACCCAGCGCCGTACGTAAGCGCCGTCTGGATCGAAGCGCCGGCCCTGGGCGACCGGGTTGAGGACACGGTTGGGCCGGGTATCCGTGCCGGTACCGGCCACCCACTGCCAGTTGAGCTGGTTGTTGACGATGTCCCCGTCGACCAGCAGCGCAGGAAGTGCCGGGCGCCGATCCGCCAGTCCACATAGAGCGTCTTGGCGAGGAACGACGCGGCCACCAGCCGGGCCCGGTTGTGCATCCACCCCTCCTGCCGCAACTGCCGCATCGCCGCGTCCACCAGCGGATAACCGGTACGCCCCGCCCGCCAGGCGGCGATGTCCCCGGCCGCCTCGTCCTCGGTACGCCACCGGTCGTGGCGGGGGCGGTAGTCCAGGGCGGACGCCTCGGGGCGGGCGGCGAGCACCTGGTGGTGGAAGTCCCGCCAGCACAACTGCCGTTGGAACGCCTCCGCACCCGCACCGCCCCGCGCCCGCCGCACCAACTCCAGCGGGGAGAGCGCACCGAAGTGCAGAAAGGGCGAGAGACGCGAGGTGGCATCCCCGGCCAGATCGTCGTGCCGCTCCTCGTACCGCGGCAGTCCGGTGCGCGACCAGCGGGAGAACTGCTCCCGCCCCACCTGCTCCCCACCGGCGGGCAGCCCCGGTGAGAGCTGCGCCACCGCACCCCGCGAGGGCAGCGGCTCCCCGCGCACCCCGTCCGGTACCCGTACGGTGCGCGGCGCCGCACGGGGATCGCGGAACCGCTGGGTGGACCAGCGGCGGAAGTACGGGGTGAACACCTTGTAGTGGTCGGAGCCGGCGGGGGTGATCTGCCCCGGCGGCAGCACGGTCGTCACGCCCTCATGTACCTGCAACGCCGCGCCCTGGGCAGCGAGTTGGGTGTGCAGCAGCTCCTCGCGCCGACGGGCATAGCCGGTGACCGCCGCGGCCAGATGCACCTCGCCGGCCCCGCACTCGGCGGCGACCGCGGCCACCTCCCGCGCCACCGGACCGCGGCGGACCACCAGCCGTCCGCCGCGGTGGCGCAGTGCGGCGTCCAGATCGGTGAGGCAGTCGGCGAGGAAGGCGGTGCGGTTGGGGGTGTCGAAGCCCGCGGAGTGCACTCCGGGATCGAGGACGAAGAGCGGCACCACCTCCTCCGCCGAGGCGCAGGCCGCGGCGAGCGGCGGATGGTCATGGACCCGAAGATCCGCGGTGAAGAGGACGACCGCGCAGGTCATGGCGTCACTCCTGGCGTCGGGCAGCGGCTGCCGCGCCCCGGAGGCCCCACCGGGGATCACGGGGAGTCGGCGAGTGTATCGACGGGCCGCAGGAGTCGGCCTGTTGCCGCTCAGGCGCCCAGGTCCGCCACGAGCCGCCGGGCGAGCAGTCCGGAGGAGGCCGGATTCTGCCCGGTGTAGAGAGTGCGGTCGACCTCCATGTAGGGGCGCAGCGGCAGCAGCCCCTTGCGGTAGTCGGCGCCGCTCTCCCGCAGGCGGTCCTCCAGGAGCCATATCGCCCTGCGGCCGAAGCTGTTGAGCTTCTCCTCCAGATTGGACAGGCCCGTCATCCGGTATCCGGCGAACGGCCAGGAGCCGTCTTCGTTCCGCGCCGCCAACGCGGCGGCCGGTGCGTGGCACAGCAGCGCCAGCGGCCGGCCGGCCCGCAGTACATGGGTGAGCAGCGCTCCCGACACCGGGTCGACGGCGAGGTCCTCCATCGGCCCGTGCCCGCCCGGGTAGAAGACCAGGTCGTAGGCGTCCGGGTCGATCTCGCCCAGGGGGACGGGGCTGTTCAGTTCACCCTGGAGGGAGTCGAGGTACCGGGCGACCCGGCGCAGCCTGGACGGCCGCCCGGCGGTGCGGGACATGCTCAGGCGGTCCAGGGTGGGGGCCTTCCCGCCGGGTGTGGCCAGCGTGATCTCCCATCCTGCGAGGGTGAAGTCCCGGTGCGGCACGGCCAGTTCCTCACCCCAGTACCCCGAGGGATGCACTTCGGCGCCCTGCAAGGTCCAGCGGTCGGCCGCCGACACCACGAAAAGGACTCTGGTCATCTCTGTACTCCCGGGTTCTGGATGGTGGCGTGCAGGGCCGAGGTGAGGGTGTCGACGGCGAGGGTGCGGGCGGCCTCGGCGGCGCGGGTGTCGCGCAGGCTGTCCAGCATCAGGAAGTCATGGACCATGCCGCCCACCCGCACCGATGTGACATCCACCCCCGCTTCCCGCAGCCTGTCGGCGTACTGCTCGCCCTCGTCGCGCAGCACATCCGCCTCATCGGTGACGACCAGCGTGGTGGGCAGCCCCCGCAACTGCTCCAGGGACGCCCGGAGCGGAGCGGCGTACGCCTCGGCGCGCTGGGCGGGGTCATCGGTGTAGGCGTCCCAGAACCACCGCATCCCGGCGCGGGTGAGGTAGTAGCCCTCCGTGAACTGCCGGTAGGACGGGGTCCCGAAGCCGGCGTCGGTCACCGGGTAGAGCAGGACCTGGGCCTTGAGGCCGATCCCGCCGCGCTCCTTGTTCATCAGCGCGAACACCGTGGACATACAGCCGCCGACCGAATCGCCCGCGACGGCGATACGCGAGGCGTCCAGGCCGTACTCCGCGCCGTGTTCCAGGATCCACCGGCCCACCGCGTAGTTCTGTTCCACCTGGGTCGGGTACTTCGCCTCCGGCGCCCGGTCGTAGACGGGGAAGACGCCCGCGGCGCCCGCTCCGACGGTGAGTTCGCGGAAGAGGCGGTCATGGGTCTGCTCGTCGCCGAAGACCCAGCCGGCGCCGTGGATGAAGAAGACCACCGGCAGCGGTCCGCTCACCCCCGCGGGGCGGATGACGCGGGTGCGGACGGTGCCCCACTGCCCGGCGTCCACCGCGACCCATGTCTCGTCGACGTCCGGGCGGGGCACGCTGCTGTCGCTCTGGAGGTCGCGGAGGACCTGCCGTCCCTGCTCCGGTGGCATCTCGTAGATCCGCGGATGCGGGTCGGTCGCCTCGGCCAGTTCCTTCGCCGCGGGTTCGAGGTAGGGGGCGTTGGGCGGCGGTGTCTCGGGCATGGCTGCCTCCCGGTCCCGGGGTGGATGTTCCGTCGCGCCGCGCGTCCGGCGCCCGCCGGAGTGCGCGGCGCATGTCCCCCTCTTCATCGTGGTGCCTCACCCGCGATACGCAACCTCGCGGGACTCCCGCCGGAGCGGGGCCGGAGTGCGCGGGCCTCGTGGCGCCGTCGTTCGGCCCGGCGGCGGGCCGTGGTCACGCGGCCCGGTTCGTCGTCGGGGCGGTGTGCGGGGAGGCGGTCAGCCAGGTGCGGTAGCGGCGGAGTGCGCGGCGCTGCCGGAGTTGTTCGCAGGCCAGGGCACGCGCCGGGTGGGTGCCGGGCCAGGGGGCGCTGCCGCGGGCGATACGGCGCATCTGGTGGCGGACCTGAGCCATGGTGGCGGCCGAGGCGAGCGCCTTGTCCGACCAGGTCACCGGCCGCAGTCGACGGTCCGCCTCGCGGCCGCCGCGCCAGCGGTCGGGCAGATCCGGGGTGACGGAGAGCGCGGTGCCCATCCCGACGAGCGCCACCCCGCTGTCGAGCACCGCCTCGGCGGTCCCACGACGGGTGATGCCGCCGGTGAGCATCAGGGGCAGCGGGCTCACGGTGACCAACTCCCTTGCCAGGTCGAGGAAGTAGGCCTCCCGGGTCCGGGTGCGCTCATCGGCGGGGCGGCCGGTCATCGCCGGACTCTCGTAGCTGCCTCCGGACAGTTCGACCAGATCGACGCCGAGCGGCTCCAGCATGTCGATCACCTGGCGCGCGTCGTCGGCGGAGAACCCGCCGCGCTGGAAGTCGGCCGAGTTGAGCTTCACCCCGACCCCGAACGACGGCGAGACCGCGGCCCGCACGGCACGGACGACGTCCAGCAGCAGCCGGGCGCGGTTCTCCAGCGAACCACCCCAGGCGTCGGTCCGCTTGTTGACCAGCGGAGACAGGAACTGCGACAGCAGATAGCCGTGTGCGGCATGGATCTCCACACCGTCGAAACCCGCCTGCTCGGCACGGTGCGCCGACACCGCGAACCGGGTCACCGTGGCATCGATCTGCTCAGGCGTCATGGCCACGGGCCGGCCGAACCGGCCGCTGTGCCGCCCCAGTTCGACGCCCACCTCCGAAGGACCCCAGACGACGCCCGGCATCCCGGCCTGCACCTGGCGTCCGGGATGGTTGAGCTGCATCCATATCGAACCGCCGCCCGACTTGCCGGCCTCGGCCCACTCGGTGAACGGCGCCAGCGGAGCGGCCTCGTCCAGCACGACGCCCGCGGGTCCGGTCAGCGCCTCGGCGTGCACCATCACATTGCCGGTGATCAGCAGCCCGGCCCCGCCCGCGGCCCACTCCCGGTACAGCGCCGCCAACTCCCGGCCGGGCAACTGCCCTTCGGCGGCGAGGTTCTCCTCCATGGCCGCCTTCGCGATCCGATTGCCCAGCACCTGCCCGGAACGCAGGGGCAACGGCGAGAACAGCTCGCTGCTCATGGGAATCCCTCTCTGCTCTGCGCGTATAGAATGTGTACGGCGCTCACATTAACCGGAGAATGTAAGCGGTGCATACACGAGAGGGTGTGTCCTGTGCCACAAGCGACCGCGTACCACCACGGCGATCTGCCTGCGGCCTGTCTGAGCGCCGCGCGGGAACTGCTGGAGGAGGACGGCAGCGCCGCACTGTCGATGCGGGCCGTCGCCCGGCGCGCAGGCGTCTCCCCGACCGCCCCCTATCGCCACTTCCCGGACCGTGAAGCCCTCGTCTCCGCGGTCGCAGCCCAGGGCTACCGCGAACTCGCCGAACATCTGGCCGCCGCCCACCCCGCACCCACGACCCCCGAGGAACTCGCGGCGGTCGCCGTCGCCTACGTCCGCTTCGCCCTCGACCACCCCGCGCTGTTCCGGGCGATGTTCGCCGAGCCCTGCGACCCGGGCAACGAGGAACGGAACGCCGCGACCGCCGCCGTCGCCGAATACGTCCGCGACATCGTCCACCGCACCTTCCCCGGCGCTGACCCGGACGCACTGTGGACATCGGTCTGGGCACTCGCCCACGGTCTGGCGTTCCTGCACCTCGACGGCAAACTCGACGCCGCGACTCCCGAAGCGGTCACCGTCCAGGTCCGCACCGCGGTCCTCGCCCTGTTCACCGCCGCCCCGGCACTCCCGTAGCGCGGCACCCGTGCGGCCCCCGGCAGCGGGCGCCCGGTACCAGGGCTTGGCGATCACCGTTGCTAGCCTCGCGGGATGACTGCAATCTTCGACAAGGCCGTCCGTGCACGGCTCAGCGCCGCCAACATCTGGTACGTGGGCACCGTGTTCGCCGACGGAGCCCCGCAGGTCAGCCCCATGTGGGTGGACCTGGAGGGCGAGAACGAGCTGGTGTTCAACACCTCCGTGGGCCGGGTGAAGGAGGAGAACCTGCGCCGCGACCCGCGCGTCTACCTCTCCCACGCGGACGCCGAGGACCCCTTCGACCGGGTGCAGATCAGCGGCGAGGTCGCCCGCTTCATCGAGGGCGAGCAGGCCCATCACCAGATGGACCGGCTGGCCCACAAGTACCTCGGCCATGACCGATTCCAGTGGATCATGCCGGGGGAGAAGCGCGTCGCGGTCGTCGTACGCCCGGTCAAGGTGCGGCACATCGTCGGCGTCGAGCGTTTCCGCCCGGGCGGCCCGGTCCCGGCGTCCTGAGAGCGGTGCCCCGCGGGCCGCGGACCTCGAACTGGGCCGCGGCACGCGGGTGTTGAGGCTCCCGCGGTGGTACCGGCGGGTCAGGACGCGCCGTCGCGCAGCTCCGCCAGGGCCGAGGCGGTGAGCTGCCGGGGTATCTGCTCCGCGTCCACCAGGACCACGGTGCAGCCGGCGCTGTGCGTGAGCGCCGTGGTGAAACTGCCGTCGGCGAACTGCGCCAGCGGCCCGCGCGGCGAACATCCGATGGCGACGGTACGGGCCCCCACCTGACCGGCGTGCCGGGCCAGGGCTCGGCCGGCGGCGGCGTGGTCGCCGACGCTGGTGAGGATCTGTCCGGTGGCGGGCGTCCCGTGGGCGGCGAGCCGGTCCAGATGGGCGGTGACCGCGGCCCGCGCCTGCTCCTCGGACTCGGTGTCCACGGCCTGCTCCTCGACCACCGCGGTCTGCTGGACATGCACCACCTCCAGCGGGCTCCCGGTGTCCCGCGCCAGCCGGGCCGCCGCGTCCACGGTGCCGGGGGCCAGTTCATGCGCTCCGACGGCGACGATCACGGGCGCCGTACCGGTCGCGGCCGGGGCGCCGACCGGGATCAGCGACGGGCCGACCGGCTCCGGATCGCCGGGACCCGACTCGGCCTTGGCCAGCAGCCGGTGGCCGCTGGCCAGGACCGGGATGGCGATCAGGAAGGTGGCGGCACCCAGATAGAAGGGCACACTCAGATCGGTGGCATCGGCCAACTTGCCCGCCGCATAAGGCGCCAGACCCCCGCCGATGAACCGCAGAAACCCGTACGCGGAGGAGGCCACCGGCCGTTCGACCGGCGCGACGAGCATCACGGCCTGAGTGGTGAGGGTGTTGTTGATACCGATGAAGGCACCGCTGACGATGACCGCCACGATCACCGTGCTCGGACTGCCGACGCCCGCCGCGATCACCGTCATCACCGCGGTGAGGCCGAGCAGATTGGCGTAGAGGACGGGCGCCGTGCCGTAGCGGGCCTGGAGGCGGGGAGCGAAGAAGACACTGAAGGCGGCGACCAGCAGCCCCCAGCCGGTGAAGACCAGTCCGAGCTGGTGGGCCCCGAGCTTCATCGGGTACGGCGCGTAGCCGAGCATGGTGAAGAAGCCCCAGTTGTACAGCAGGGCCATGATGCCCATGGTGAGCAGCCCGCGGTGACGCAGCGCCTTCAGCGGGGCGAGGGGGGAGGTGGGGCGCTTCGGCTTCGGCAGCGAGGGCACAAACGCGAGCGTGGCGAGCAGCGCGATGGCCATCAGTGCGGCGACACCGAAGAAGGGCCCGCGCCAACTGATGGCGCCCAACTCGCCGCCCAGCAGCGGTCCGACGGCGATTCCCAGGCCCAGCGCGGTCTCGTAGAGGATGATCGCGCCGCCGAAGCCGCCGCTGGCGGAGGCGACGATGACGGCCAGCGAGGTGGCGATGAAGAGGGCATTGCCCAGACCCCACCCGGCGCGGAAGCCGACGATGCCGTCGATCGAGTCCGTCGCCCCGGCGAGCGCGGCGAAGACCACGATCACGGCGAGGCCGATGACCAGGGTGCGCTTGGCGCCGAACTTGCTGGAGAACCAGCCGACGAACAGCATCGCGACCGCGGTGACGATCAGATAGGTACTGAACAGCAGCGACACCTGGCTGGGCGTGGCATGAAGACTCTCGGCCAGCGCGGGCAGGATCGGGTCCACGAGGCCGATGCCCATGAACGAGATGACACAGGCGAACGCCACCGCCCACACGGCCTTCGGCTGCCGGAACGGACTGGCTCTCCGCCCCTGCACGACAGGCGCACTCTGCTCGCTGTGCGGTCCTTGCTTGCTCTGCGGTGAACTCATTTACCGCTTCTCTCCACTCTGCTGGCACGGGGACGGTCGATCGTGCGGCGCGGCGCGGCGCGGGGCGGGCGCGGCCCGGCCGGTGTGCTCCTGCGGACGGGTGCTCATGGGCGTGCGGGCCGGTCCGCGATCACTCGGGCCAGCGCCGGGAGGGCGACCCGTACCGCCTCCCGTTCCGGACCGGTCAGCTCGTCCATGAGCTGTTCCAGTGCCCGGACACGTTCGGCACGCCGCTCGTGGAACACCCCAGCTCCCGCCTCGGTGGCCGCCACCAGCACGCCCCGCCCGTCGCTGTGGTCGGCGGTGCGCCGCACCAGTCCGGCGCGTTCCAGGCGGGTGACCAGTTGCGTCATGTTCGGCTGCGAGGCGTTCTCCGCCCGGGCCAGCTCGGTCAGCCGCTGCGGTCCCTCGCGGCCCAGCCGACTGAGCGCGGAGGAAGCCGCGGTGCTGAGCCCTCCGGCGGTGGCGCTGCGGCGTACGTGGCGGACCATCTGCTCGATGGCGAGCATCAGGCGCTCCGTGGACACATCCGGAGAGCCGGGGTCCATAACCCGCTTATGCATCACTCCATTATGCATAAGCGTGTACGGGGCATCAATATGGGCCGATGCTGGGGTGGGGCTGAGCCGGACTGGTCGGGCGAGGGTCCGGTCGCGGTCAGGGCGCCGGTATGAAGGTGTCCGCGAGCGCGGTGCGCAGGCCGTCGAGGTCGGGGGCGGCGGCATCATCCGAGGCCCAGGCGACATAGCCGTCGGGGCGGAGCAGTACGGCGGCAGCGTCCAACTCCTCGGTGGAGGTGGCGCGGACGAGGTCGACGCGCGGTGGCAGCGGGAAGCTCTCCGGGACCAGTCCGGTCAGGTCGAGCAGGACGGCGTGCCCGGAGGAGAGCAGTCCGGAGAGCCGGGTGGGGCCGGTAGATGTGTCCAGATCCGCGTCCGGCAGGCGGTGCCCGGTCAGCGGATGGGTGCCCGGCAGGTCGTAGTGCAGTGAGATGCCGGAGACCAGGCCCGCGAGATGGCGATTGGTGTCGGGCAGACGCAGTAGGTCGATGACGATGTCCCGGAGGGCGGCCACATCCTCGCTCGGAGCCGGGTCGGACAGTACGCGCTGTGCCGAGGTGTGGTGTATGACCTCGGCGCCGACCGGGTGCCGCTCGGCGTGGTAGGTGTCCAACAGGCCGTCCGGCGCCCGGTGTTGGACGACCGCGGCCAGTTTCCAGCCGAGGTTGAAAGCGTCCTGGATGCCCAGATTGAGCCCTTGGGCACCGAGTGGGGGATGGATGTGCGCGGCATCGCCCGCGCAGAGCACGCGGCCACTGCGGTACTGCTCCAACTGCCGTGTGCCGTCGGAGAATCGAGAGGAATTGTCAACCTCGGCCAGCGTGGTCCCCTCGCCGTACAGGGCGTGCAGCGCGGTGCTGATCTCCTCCTGGGTGACGGGGGTGACCCGGTCGCGTTCGGGCTGGTCGGCGCGGCCGAAGGTGAAGCGGTACCGATGGTCGCCGAGCGGGACCAGCATGGCCCAGTGGTCGCCGGCCCGGCGGATCAGTGTGCTGACATGCCCCCGCTTCTGCGGCACCAGGGGTGAGGCGGCGGACAGTCTGATGTCGGCCAGCACCGCCTGATGTGTACCCGACCGGCCTGGGAAAGGTAGCCCGAGCAGCTTGCGTACCGTGCTGTGGCCGCCGTCGCACGCCACCAGATATTCCGCCCGCACCCGCAGTCCGTCCGCCGTCACCACCACCCCGTCGTCGTTCTGCGTCACCTTCGAGACGGCGGCACCGCGCACCACCCGTGCCCCGGCAGCCACCGCAGCCTCCTCCAGCGCCTCCTCGATCTCCCACTGCGGGACCGCGATCGGATAGGGGTGCCGGGTCGGCAGGGAGGTGTAGTCCAGCGGTACGGGCAGCAGCGCGAAATTCCCGCCGACCGGCTCGCGCGGCCCGGCCCGCTTGAGCAATGGCTCCAACAGGCCCCGGAATTCGAGGAGTTCGGCAGTGCGCGGCTGCACCCCGCCGCCCTTCACCTGCCGGACCCGCTCCGTCAGCCGCTCCACCACCAGCACGCCGACCCCGGCCAGTGCCAGCTCATACGCCAGCATCAGCCCCGTCGGCCCGGCCCCCACCACGGCAACCTCAACCTCGACTTTAGCTTTAGGGATATCGGGCATCATCATCGCTTCTCCGCTCCGTCCATCGCCAACCTGAGTGTAAATGTACACCAGGTATAGAAAGATACCAGGGGAATTTATCTGCTAGGGTGGGCCTGTGGACAACAAGCCAGGACTGCGGGAGCGCAAGAAGCAGCGCACTTATGCGGCGATCTCCGATGCGGCGATCGGCCTCTTCCTTGAGCACGGCTTCAACCAGGTCTCGGTGGCCCAGGTGGCCGAGGCCGCCGAGGTGTCGAAGCGCACCCTCTTCGCCTACTTCCCGACCAAGGAAGACCTGGTGGTGCACCGCCTCGCCGACCACGAGACCGAGGCGGCCCGCGTCATAAGGTCCCGCCCCGAGGGCACCGACCCGCTGACGGCACTGCGCGAGCACTTCCTGAGAGGGCTGCGGGAGCGGGACCCGATCACCGGGCTCAACGACCACCCGCAGGTGCGCCGGCTGCACCGGATGATCCTGGACACGCCCTCACTGGTCGCCAGGATGGGGCAGTTCCAGACGGGTGCCGAGCGCGCACTCGCGGAGGCTCTGCGCGAGACCGCCGGCACCGAGGAGATACCCCCGCTCACCGCCCGTCTGGCCGCCGCCCAGATCGTCGCCGTCCAGTGGACGCTGGCCCAGGACAACGCCGAGCGCCTCGCCTACGGAGAGCCGGCCGACGACCGTGCCCCCGCCGCCACGGCAGACGCGGAGCAGGCCTTCGCCCTCCTGGAGAACGGCCTGGGGCAACTGGCCGCCCGGCCCTGACGCGGGCCTCGGGCGTCGCCGGAGAGGGAGCGGAGAGATCGGTGTCCCTCTGGGGCCCGCCGCCTCACCGCTCCGCCCGCAGTCGGTATCGATGCAGGTCAGTGGCGCGTTAACAGAGATGACAACGGTCACCGGTGCAGCCTTTGGCGATTCACCGGGGAGTGAGGTTCACTGCGGACAGGGAGGACCAGAGCCGGACCCACCGGCCAGGTCGCCGACGGCGGCACCAACGGGTTCGACGGCGAATACGGCATCGACTACGGCATCCGAACGCGAGGGGGAAGGCGTACACGATGAGTGGCATGGGGCAGGCGCACGGCGCGGAGCACGGGCACGGCGCCGGGCATGTGCACGGCGCGGGTGGGCACGCCGGGCATGGGCACGGGGTGTCCGCGGACGCCGACCGCCGCTGGCTGGCGACAGCGCTCACCCTGATCACCGCCTTCATGGCGGTGGAGGTCGTCATAGGTGTCCTCGCCCAGTCGCTGGCGCTGATCTCGGACGCGGCCCATATGCTCACCGACGCCGCGTCCATCGTCCTCGCTCTCATCGCCATGCGGCTGGCCGCCCGTCCCGCCCGCGGCGGCTACACCTTCGGGCTCAAACGGGCCGAGATCCTCTCCGCCCAGGCCAACGGCCTCACCCTGCTCCTGCTCGGTGTCTGGCTCGCGTACGAGGCGGTGCGGCGGCTGATCGAACCGCCGCAGGTGCAGGGCGGGTTGATGCTCGGCACCGCACTCGCCGGGATCGTGGTGAACATCGCGGCGACCTGGTGCCTCTCCCGGGCCAACCGCTCGTCCCTCAATGTCGAGGGCGCCTACCAGCACATCCTCAACGACCTCTTCGCCTTCATCGGCACCGCGGTCGCCGCCCTGGTCGTGGTCCTCACCGGCTTCGCTCGCGCCGACGCCATAGCCACCCTGGTCGTGGTCGCCCTGATGGCCAAGGCCGGGTACGGGCTGCTGCGGGAGTCCGGCCGGATCTTCCTGGAGGCCGCCCCGGCGCATGTCGACCCGGACGTCCTCGGCGACCAACTCGTCGCCAGGCCCGCCGTCGTCGAGGTCCACGACCTGCACGTCTGGCAGATCACCTCCGGGCAGACCGCGCTGTCCGCGCACATCCTGGTCGAGCCCGGCGGCGACTGCCACGCCGTACGGCGCGGACTGGAGAAGTTCCTGCGGCAGGAGTACGGCATCACCCACACCACGCTCCAGGCCGACCACGCCCCGCTGCCCGCGCTCCACTCCCTCGGGCGTGGCCATCGCAGCCTGCTGGCCACCGACGAGACCGCGGGCCACTGCGAGGAGTCCCACGGCCCGGTCCACCGCCCCGAGCCCCACTCCCACTGAGCCGACCCGCCCCCGAGTCCCCGCCCGCGCAGGGCGTCCCCTCGCCCTACCCGGAGGGGGGACGCTGCGGAGGACCGGAGTCCCGGCGCGTCCGGCGGCACTATCGTGGGCCCCCGCGGGAACGCTACTCAGGGGTGGCCGGACGATTCGGTGCGTGATGCCCTGCCCGCCAACGGGGAGGAAAAGTACCGGTGTTCAGCGTCATCGTCGTACCGGCCGGAGTCCAGGGGCCCGACGCCCAGATCCGCCTCGGGCCGGGCGAGGTACTGACCTTCGGCCGCGGCCCGCACCAGGGGGCGGCGTACGACGCGGCCTCGGCGGGCGGTGGGCATCTGACGGTCGACCATCCCGGGGTGTCCCGTACCGCCGGGCGGATCGCGGCTACCGGCACCTTCTGGACGCTCACCAACCTCAGCCGCCGGCACACCTATGTGGTGGAGAATCCGGAGGGCGCCGGCGAGTACATCAAGATCACACCGGGGCGGATCGAGGCCCCGGTGCCCTTCGAGTTCTCCCGTGTGGTGCTGCCGGCCACCGACCGGTTACTGACCTTCGACGTGTGGGCGCCGCGGCACGACTTCCTCGACCGTGAGGTGCCCAGCAGCAGCGGCGAGCCCACCGCCTCCGCTTTCCCGCTCGACCACAGCAAGCGGTACTTCCAGGTGCTGGCCGCGCTCTGCGAGCCGCGGCTGCGGCAGGCTCCGCACTCGCCGCTGCCCACCGTCAAGCAGATCGTGGAGCGGCTGCGGCCCAACTGGCCGAAGGCCAACGCGGCTTCGGTGCAGTGGAACATCGACTACCTGGCGGTGAAGCTGCGGCTGAAGGCGGCCCCCGAAGCGGCCGATCCGGGCCCCCGGCTCAACGGCAAGAAGGAGGCCCTGGTCTCCCTCGCCCTGCGCTTCGACCTGGTCCGCGAGGAAGACCTCGGCTCCCTCGGGACGGACCCGGGAGCGCTCGGCACGCATCCGGGGGCGCCCTGCACGAACGCCGGTTCGTTCGGGACCGACTCCCGTTCGTTCGGGGCGGATCGCGGATGAGCGGCGCGAGGGGGACGGGCGGGAGCGGCGGGCCGGGCCGCGGCCCCGGTCGTGAGGCGGCGGCCGTCCCCGTACCCGACGGCTACCGCGTCGGGCGCTGGCAGGTCGGTGAACTGCTCGCCTCCGGCGCCTTCGCCAGCGTCTACGCGGCGCACCGCACCGACGACGGCAGCGGCCCCGACGGGCTGCCCGCACAGGCCGCCCTCAAATTCCTCCCCACCGGCACCAGCACCCCGCGCCAGCTCCGCCACCTCAAGGAACTCGCCGAGCGCGAACTGGAGTTGCACCGCAGACTGCGCCGCCCCCGGCTCAACACCCTCTACGAGGCCCTGACCGTCGACGACCCCGGGCGGCCCGACCTCGACGGCGCCACCGTCCTCGTCCTGGAACGCGCCACGGGCAGCCTCGACCGGCTGCTGGACGAGCACGCCCCCGGCCCGCTGCCCGACGGCCCGGCGATCCTCGCCCAGATCTGCGAGGGCCTGGCCCAACTCCACGACGCGGGCTGGGTGCACGGCGATCTCAAGCCGGGCAATGTCCTGCTGATGCCCGACGGCTCGGTACGCCTCGGGGACTTCAACCTCGCCGCGGAACTCGAAGGCACCCACGCCTACACCCCCGCCTTCTCCACCCCCGACTACACCCCTCCCGAAGTGCTCTGGTCGGAGATCGGCGAACGCGGCCAGCAGCTCCGGCCCACGGCCGACGTGTGGGCCTTCGGTGTCCTCGCCCATCTGGTGCTGACCGGCTCCTTCCCGCTGCCCGGTGCCAGTACCGCCGCCCGCCGGGACGCCGCGGTGCGCTATGCCCGAGGCCAGGAAGGGCTGCGCCTTGCACCCGAACTCCCCGCCGCCTGGCGGGAGATCATCACCGACTGCCTCGCCCCCAGCCACCAGGAACGCGCCCGGCACCCGGCCCGGGACCTGCGGCGCCGGGCGGAGGCGGCGGCCGGAAGCGCGCCCGCCGCGCGGTGGTTCAGCGTCCGGCGCCCGCGGTCGCCGAGGCTGTGGGCGCGGCACCCGGTGTTCTGCGCCGCGGGGGTGGCGGCCGCCCTCTCCGCGGTGGCCGCCGTCACCCTCACCGTCCTGCTGTCCGAGCAGACCCCCTCCTACGGCTACCAGCGCTGCCCGGTGGGCACCGTCTGCTTCTTCAGCGAGCCCGACGGCAACGGGAAGATGTGCAGTTGGGCGGGCGACGACACGGACTGGCAGTCCGGCGCCGAGACCTGCCCCTGGGCCCGCACCAGACCCGTCAGATCGATCTTCAACAACGACCGCGAGTCCAAGGAGCGCCACGACGTCGAGTACCACTGGCGCGCCGGATACAAGCCGCTCAAGGACGGCCGGATCCGCATCGGCTGCACCGCGGTGAACGCCCAGGGAAACCTCGCCGGCACCTACGCCCCCCAGGCCCACCGGTGGATCAAGCACTGCTGACCGCCACTCTGCCAGCCCCGGCCGCGCCCAACACCCTCTGATCTACGAGGTGTTGTCCCCGCGGCGGCACTGCTTCACTGGCCGGCAGGGCTGTCCGGCCGACACCGCCGGAGACCCGCCCAACGCCGCGACCGGCCCAAACGACCGGCCGGGCCGGTGCGGCAGCAGACCTGTACAACATCGGGGGACAGGTGTTGAGGATCCATTTCAGCGATCGCGACCTGGCACGGGTCACGGTGGTGGGCGACCCCATGTGGGAAACCCTCCTCGCCGTGCACCAGTTGGGCGGACGATCACCAGCGAACTTCCGGCCCTGGCGGCGTCAGGTCGCCCAGGCCGATCCGACCGGGCCACTCGGCCGGGCGGTGCGTATGCTGCGCACCCTCGCCCCGCCGCAGGCCGGATACTTCCCCGACTTCCTCACCCCGGAAGCCGGACGCGGCGGCCTCACCGCAGGCCTGGACGCACTCCGCGGTACCCGCCGCCGCAGACTCACCGACGAACTGGTCCGTGCCTTCGACGGGCGGCGCCCACCACCCTGGGTGCGGGACCTGGCCCGCGGTGACGACCAGCGCCTCACCGAACTGGGCGGCGCCCTGCGCACCGTGCACCGCAGCGTCGTCGCCCCCGACTGGACCGGTGCCGCCTGCGCCGTGGAGGTGGACCGGGTCCTGCGGGCGCGGGCGCTGCGGGATGGCGGGGTCCACGGACTGCTGCGCACCCTTCGCCCGATGCTGCGCTGGCGGGCGCCGGTGCTGGAGATGGACTATCCCGAATCCAGGGATCTCCATCTCGACGGGCGCGGGCTGTGCCTCGTCCCGTCCCGCTTCTGCTGGGGCAAGCCGGTGGCACTGGCGGACCCGGATCTGCCGCAGGTGGTGGTCTACCCGGCGCAGCAGGACACGGTCCGCCCGGTGGCCGCCCCCTCCGAACCGCTGAAGGCGCTGCTGGGGCGCACCAGAGCCCGCGTACTGGCCGCGCTGGAAGGCGGCTGCACCACCGGGGAGGCGGCGCGCATCCTCGACCTGGCTCCCTCCTCGGTGAGCGAACACATCACCGCGCTCCGCGCTGCCGGACTGGTGCACAGCCGGCGCCTGGACCAGCAGGTGCAGCACGTACTCGCGCCGCTGGGCACCGGACTCCTGCACAGCGGGAGCCCGCGCCTGCGGTGAAACCAGACCGCCCCGGCCGTACCCACGGGGGGACGGCCGGGGTCGCCGTCAGCTCTGTCCGGTCTGCCCGGCGAAGACCGGTGCCAGTTGCTCCCGCTCCTCCTGGGTGATGTCCTCGGCGCAGCCGTGCCGTTGGGTGAGCCAGGCCTCCAGGGTGAAGTCCTGGCCGAGGAGATAGGTGGCGAGGCAGTAGTCGAGGCCCGTCTCGGACAACTCGTCGAGGGCGTCCGGCAGATGCTGCGCGACGTGGCGGATCAGGCCCTCCGCTATCTGCCAGGCGCTGCCGTCGTACCAGAAGACGCCGCCCGCGTAGAGCACGGTGTTCCCGGTGGCCTCGTCGGTGAGGTTGAGGGACTCGTAGGTCTCCGGCTGGTTGAGGACGACGGACTTGAGTTCGTCGGGAACGCCGTCGTACAGGGCCAGTTGGAGGGCGTAGTCGCCCTCGGCGTAGAGATTGAGATCGGTCTCGTGGTCGAAGACGGCGAGCAGGGCGCGGCCGTCGGGGAACCAGTACCAGACGGTGGACTGCCCGCCGCCGTCGTTCCACGCGCTGCGGACGGCGGGGCCGACCCGGTGTGGGTCCTCCGTGCCGCCCGCCTCCAGCCGCCGGACCGCGTCCACGATCTCGGCGCGGCGGCGCACCTCCTCGACGGGGGTGTCCCGCAGGGCCTGCAAGGCGCTGTGGTCGGTGCTCATCGGGAGGCTCCGTTCCTCGGCGGCCCGCACCCTTCGGCGCGGGCTCTCGTCATCCGATTCCACCAGACACCACTGACAACGACCGGCGCTCGTAGACGTAGATCCCGGCTCGATCAGGTCGGCGGCGAGGGCGTAGCGGGCGTAGTCGAGGCAACCGGCGGCGGCTCTGGCCGGCTTGACGACCTGCGCGCATCCCGCGAGATACGCGTCGCGGTCGTCAGGGTCCAGCCGCAGTTCTCCGGCAATGATGATCACGGAGCTCCTCGCCTTGCGGTTGCTCGTCCGACGACGGCGACCGCCCGCCGTGACGGCCACCGGAGAGACGGACCGCAGCCGCCCCAGAACTCATCGGTATACGAGAGCGCGGCACCACGGCCGAACCGGTACCGTCAGCCGCGCAGTTCAGACGGAGGACTCGGTACACGGACGGGGCGTGGATGGATCTCGGGATGATCAGTGCGGCCGGAGCCGCGGTCTGCTTCGGGCTCGCCACCGTGCTCCAGGCCATGGCGGCCCGCTCCGCCTCCCAGGGCGGCACCGCCGGGCTCGACCCGGGACTGCTGCTGCGCTCCCTGCGCAACTGGCGCTATCTGCTGGGCCTCGCCCTCGACGGCGCCGGTTTCCTGCTGGAGTTGGTGGCGCTGCGCACCCTCCCCATCTATGTGGTGGGCGCGGCCCTCGCGGCCAGTCTCGCGGTGACTGCGGTGGCCGCCTCCCGACTGCTGAAGGTGCGGCTGGCGGCTCGGGAGTGGTCCGCGGTGGCCGTGGTCTGCGGCGGGCTCGCGCTGCTGGCGCTCGCGGCCGGCAGCGAGGGGCACAGCCGGGGTTCGACGGCACTGCGGATCGGGATGCTGTGCGGCGCCTTCGCGCTGCTCGGTATCGGCGCCGCCGCCGGCGCGCTGCCGGACCGCGCCCGCTCCGCGGTGCTCGGCCTCGGCGCGGGCTGCGGCTTCGGCGTGGTGGAGGTCTCGGTACGGCTGATCGACGGGACGACCCCGGGGGCGCTGCTCACCAACCCCGCCACCTACGCGGTCCTCGTCGGCGGCGGCACCGCCTTCCTGCTGCTGACCTCCGGGCTCCAGCAGGGAGCGGTCACCGCCGTCACCGCCGGAATGGTGCTGGGCGAGACCATCGGCCCCTCGCTGGCGGGCGTGGTCTGGCTCGGCGACCGCACCCGGGAGGGCCTGGGCGCGATGGCCGTCGGCGGCTTCGCCCTGGCGGTGCTCGGCGCCCTCGCTCTCGCCCGCTTCGGCGAACCGCCCGCCACGGACTGACCCGGCGCCATCCCCGCCCGGGTGCGCGGGGGATCGTGGGCGGGCAGGGTGGGGCGGGCAGGAGTCGTCGGCCGCGGCCGGCGGTGGCGTACGGAGGTGGTCGTGCCGGCCGGAAAGGGCAGCGGGAGCGGATCGGGCGGGAAGCGGTCCCGGCCGGGGGATGTGCCGGGCCTGGAGGCGATGCTGGACGAGCTGTACTCGGTACCGCCCTCGGACTTCGTGACCCGGCGTGCGGAACTGGCGGCTGCGGCGGCACGGGCCGGCCGCCGCGAGGACGCCCGTGCGCTCCGGGTGATGCGGCGGCCCACGCTCGCCGCCTGGGCGGCGAACCGGCTGGTCCGCCGGCGGCCCGAGGAGTGCCGCCGGTTTCTGGAGTTGGGCGTGGCGCTGCGGGAGGCGTACCGGACCTTGGACGGGGCGCGGCTGCGGGAGTTGTCCGGGCGGCAGTCGGGGGTGGTGGCCGCGCTGGCGGCGCAGGCCGGGCAGCTCGCCGAGGAGGCGGGGCGCCCGCTGGCCGAACCGGTACGGCGTGAGGTGGAGTCCACCCTGCGGGCGGTGCTCGCGGACCAGGAGGCGGCGGACCAATGGGCGGCCGGGCGTCTGACGGTGGCACTCGTCCCGCCGACGACCCTGCCGTCCGCCCCCTCTGCCCCCTCCGCTCCGCCGTCGGCCGAGCCGGCAGCGCAGACCGGGGACGAGCTTGCCGTGCGGCGGCGGGCCCGGGAGGAGGCGCTGGCCAAGGCGCGTACCCGGGCCGAAGCGGCCCAGCGCCAACTGGCCCGTCGGCGCGAGGAGAAGACCGCGGCGGAGGCCGCCCTCGCGCGGGCGCGCGAAGGCCGGGAGCGGGCGGAGCGGGAGGTGGCCGAGGCGGACCAGCGGCTGCGCCGGGCGCGTACCGCACTCCGGGAGGCCGACGAGGAGCAGCGCGCGGCCGAGACCGGGGTGCGCGCGGCGGGGGAGGCGGTCTCCGGGGCGCGGCTGGAGGCACGGGAGGCGGCGGACGAGGTACGCCGCCTGACCGCCCGCCGAAGCCCCCGCCGCCGATCCGACCCGCACGACTCTCCCTAGCCTCCCGCGAGCCCCGTTACCGGTGGCTGAACTCCGCCCCGGGCAAAGGGAGTTCACCAGTTCCGCGCCTCGTCTCGGTCCCTGGTCACCGGCTGTCTGTGGCTCATGGAGGTGGCATACCATCTCTGGATGCTGAAGCGACTTGAGGGCGCTGCGACCACCGGGGGCCCGCCCGGGGTGTGGCGGGTGCCCGGGATGCAGCCGATGCTCGCCGCGACCGGACTGGGCTTCGCCGGTGTCTCCCTGCTGATGCCGGTCGCGCCGCTCTGGGCCATCCACGGCGGCGCGGACGACCTGGTCGCGGGACTGGTCAACACCGTACTGATGGGCTCCACCGTCCTCGCCCAACTCCTCGTCGTCCGGCTGCTGGACCGGTACGGCTGGCAGCGTTCGCTGGCGCTCGGACTGCTGCTGCTCGGCCTGCCGGCGCTGGCGCATCTGGCCACCGACCGGCCGGCGGTCGTGGTGGCCCTGGCCGCGGTGCGCGGCCTCGGCTTCGGCATCCTCACCGTGTGCGGGGCGAGCGCGGTGGCGGCACTCGTCGAGCCCGCCCGGCGCGGCCGGGCGATCGGCGCCTACGGTCTGGGCATCGCCCTGCCGCAGTGCGTACTGGTGCCGATCGCGCCCTGGCTGGCCGAACGGGCCGGATTCTGGCTGGTGTTCGCGGGTGCCGCGGTGCCGCTGCTCGGTGTTCCGCTGACCGGGCGGGTGGCGCGCGCACTGCACCCCGCCGAGGACGAACCCACCGCCCCGGAAGGCCCGGCGGACCGGGCCGGGCTGCGGCGGGCCCTGGTCGGACCGGTCGCGGCGCTGGTGGTCATCACCGCGGCGGGCGGCGCCATCCTGACCTTCACCTCCCGGCTGATCCCCGGCCAGGCAGCGGTCTACCTCGCACTCCTCGCGTTCACCGCGACCGCCGCGCTCGCCCGGTGGGGGATCGGGCACCTGGCCGACCGCCGCGGGCCCGCACCCGCGATCGCCCCGCTGCTCTTCGCCGGCGCCCTGGGACTCGGGGCCATCGCGGCCGGAGCGGCGGCCGGTACGGGTTTCGGCGGGGCGCCGCTGGTGGTAGCCGGGATGCTGGTGGTCGGTGCCGCCTACGGCGGTTTGCAGAATCTGACGCTCGTCCAGGCCTTCGCCGCGGCGGGGGAGCGGTCGCGGTCCTCGGTCAGCGTCGTGTGGAACATCGGCTTCGACGGCGGCACCGGTCTCGGCGCCTTCGCGGCCGGCGCACTCGCCACCGCCAGCTCCTACTCGGTGGCCTATGTCGTCCTGGCCGCCGTCACCGCCGCGGTCGGCACCGGCTGGGCGGCGGCACGGTGGCGGGGGAGCGCGCGGGAGGGTTCTGCGAGCACCTAGACAGGTCGCCCATTTGGTATGCCGGTGTCAACTCGGCGCAGCGGGTGGGCGGTTCCATCGGCCCGGCCGCGGCGCCGTAGCCGCAGCACCCGGGTCCGTGTCCGGTCAGGAACGCGACCGTCCGGCCAGGGCGGGGACCAGTTTCTGAGCGTCGACGGTGCCGAGGCCGGAGGCCAGGTCGTAGCCCGGGCCCGCCGGATAGCCGCCCGTGCCGTTGCGGCCGGTGGTGATGTCGACGATGCCGGACGAGGCGCCGGTCCCGGGATCGGGGGCCAGCCGGTAGAGGGCCGGGTTGATGTTGCCGAGGCCGCCGCCGTGCTTCTGGTCGGCGAGGGCGACGATGCCCGCGAAGAGCGGCGCGGACAGACTCGTACCGCCCATCGGTTCCCAGCCGCTGCCCTGGTCGTCGGTGAAGCGGACCATGGTGGAGCCCTCGGCGGAGGCCGTCAGGGAGAGATCGGGGACTGCCCGCTGCTTTCCTGCCTTGTCCGCGACGGAGGACTGGTAGGCGGGGCGGCCGAAGACCGCGGAACGGCCGCCGCCGGGGGCGCCCACCGAGTCGTCCCAGACGGAGTCCGGCCGGGTGCGCCGACCCGCGTCGTCCAGGAAGAGCCGGGTGCCGCCGACACCGGTCACCTGGGGGTCGGAGGCCGGCCAGTCCACCGTGCGGTCCGGGGCGCCGCCGACCGAGCCGTTCGGGTCGAAGGCGCCGTTGTCACCGGAGGCCGCCACGAGGGTGATGCCCTCGCCCACCATGCCGGAGAACATCTCGGAGGCCGCCCGGTAGAGCGCCCCGAACTCCGGGACACCGGGGCCGGCCTCCGGGTAGCCGAGGCTCAGCGAGATCACCTCGGCGGAGCGGTGCCGGCCGATGTCCGCCAGCGTCCTGACGAGTGTGGTGAAGGCCGCCGGGTCGATCTGGTTCTCGACCTCGGTGGGCGCGAACCGCATCTGGTGCAGCACGATCCGGGCGTCCGGCGCCATCGCGTGCACCGCCTGGAGGTCCATCGTCACCTCGCGGGCACTGTCGGCCATGGTCTTGTTCTTCCAGTCGAAGGGCGCCGCGGAGCCGTTCGCCGGCTGGTGGTCGACGACCTTCAGATGCGGTGCGGGCAGCCCCGACTGGCGGCTGAACTCCTTGAGGTCCCGGGCCGCGTTCGGAGCGCCGATCGGATCGATCACGGCGACCGTGACGCCCTTGCCGGTCAGGCCCTGCTTCGCCAGGGCGTCGATGCCGTAGGCGGTGCGCAGTTGGCCGAAGGTGTAGCAGGCGGTGTGCGTACCGGCCCGGCACTCGGCCTGTACCGCACCCGGCGGCGGTGAGGATTCGGCCCGCCCCAGTACCTCGGCCCGGTCCACCTCGGCGGACTGCCGGGAGGTGCAGGCCGTGGCGGCGATGAGGGCGAGGGCCAGCGCGGGGAGGACCAGACGTCGGCTCGGGCGTACCGGCATGGGCAGTTCACTCCCAGATCCCCGAGACCGTGCGAATCGACTGACACCGCGCACCAGCATCGCCCACCCCGCCCGTCCCCGCCACAACAGCGGCCATGCACAGGGGGAGATTAGGGAAAAGCGGATTCTTTCGGTCAATATGTGCCCATGTTTTCTTCTCCCCCCTGGAACAGCCGGAGCGGCCGCCGATGAGTCATCTCAGTGCCGGTACGGAGGAAACGTTTCGGTCGGCGCCGACACCCGAGGCCGCCTTCGACGCGCTGTATCTGCGAGCCGCCCCCCACCTCATCCACCAGACACATCTGCTCACCGGTCGCCGCGCCCGCGCCTTCGAGTCCGTCGAGTACGCCTTCCGGCACGCCTGGCAGCACTGGCCCGAGGTGGCCGTCGACCCGGACCCGACCGGCTGGGTACGCGCCCACGCCTACGAGTACGCGCTCTCGCCCTGGCACCACTTCCGGGAGGGCGTCGGCGAGGTGCCGCCCGCCCCGGACGACCCCGTGCACCGCGCACTGCTGTGCCTGGCCCCGCGCCACCGGCGCACCCTCCTGATGTGCGACGGACTCGGCCTGGACGTGGCCCAGGTGGCCGCCGAGACAGAGGCAAGCGACCCCGTGGTACGGAGCCGACTGCTCAACGCCCGCAGTGAACTGGCCGCACAGGTACCGGAGTTGGCCACCGCCCCGGACGAACTCCGGGCCCGGATGCGGACCTTGGCCGGCGCCACCTCCACCGCCACCGTTCCCACGGCCACTTCGGTACGCGCGGGCAGCGACCGCCGGCTGGCACTGCTCACCCGCACCGTGGTCGGCGCGGTCGCCGCACTGGTCGGACTGGTCAGCCTGTCCATCGCCACCGGCCCGGACCAACACCAGCCGCCCCAGGAGTCCTTGGGGCGGCTGGGAAGCTAGGCCCGTACCGCCCTGCCGCCCGTCAAGGGGTCGGGCGGTGGGGCGGTCAGAGCATGTTCTGGCGGAAGCGCTGGCTGGTCAGGGCCCAGATCACCCAGATGTCCAGCGCGATGGAGATGATCGCCCACAGCGGCTGGTAGGGCAGCCAGAGGAAGTTGGCGATCAGATTGAGACTGGCGATGAAGACGCCCAGCACCCTGGCCCACATGGCGTCCGTCAGCAGCCCGATACCGGTGATGACCGCGACCGCGCCGAGCGCGAGCAGCGTCCAGCCCCACCCCGTGAGGTCGAAGCGGTAGACGTAACTGTTGACCCGGCCGTAGATGTCATTGGTCGAGATCGCGGTGATGCCCTTGAGGATGCCGAGCAGGCCGTCCACGATCAGCACCACTCCGGCGAACACGGTGCCGCCCGCCGCCCATGGGCTCGTCCGCTCCCCGGTGCCGAAGTCCCCCCGCGGAGGAGCCCCCGATGAGGTGTGGTGTGCCATGACGTGTTCCCTTCCCTCGGATGAGACCAGCGTCCGCGCCGGGCGTCGACGCCACCATTCGGATGCGTCCGAACGGGTGACATCTCGCGGCCCGCCCCGGACCGGTCCCGAGCGCCGCCGCCTCAGCCACCGCCGTCGGCACCGTCCCCCGCGTTTTCGGTTGCGATCCCGGTGTTGAGCCAGTGCGCGAGTACGGCGGCCTCGCTGTGGTCCACGTCCTTGGTGGCGGTGAGCAGGGTGACATGGCCCGCCGCCGCCAGTTGCCGCAGGCGGTGGACGGCGGGGCGGTGCTCGGCGTCGTGCAGCTCGTCGACATAGCGCTGGTGGAAACCGTCGAAGCGGTCCGGCTCGTGGTGGTACCAGTGGCGCAGTTCGGTGGAGGGGGCCACCTCCTTCAACCACTCGTCCAGGCGGGCCCGTTCCTTGCTCACACCGCGCGGCCAGAGCCGGTCCACCAGCACCCGCTTGCCGTCCTTCGGGGTGGCGTCCTCGTAGATCCTGCGGTAGCCGAACTTCCCGGCCATGGTGGGGTCTCCTTCTGGGTGGGTGTTCCGTGGGGTGGCGCTCCCGGGGAGGAGGCCGTCACGGTGTGATCCGCACCAGGATGTTCTTCATCAGCGGCTGGTCGCTCTGGCTGCTGTAGTCCGCCGCTCCGACCAGCACGTTCATCTCCGGCATATATCCGGCGGCGCAGCCCCGCGGCATGTCGTAGGGCAGTGCCCGGTAGCCGGACAGCCTGCGGGTGGTGCCGTCCTTGGAGGTGGCGGTGAGATCGACGAGGCTGCCCACTTCGATACCGCGGGCCCGCATGTCGTCCTCGTTCATCAGGACCAGGGTGCGCAGATTGCGGATGCCGCGGTAGCGGTCGTCGTCGGAGTAGATGGTGGTGTTCCACTGGTCGTGGGAGCGCATCGTCTGCAGGACGAGGGTGTCGCCCCGCGGCACCACGTCCGGCAGCGGTGCGGTGGAGAACTCGGCGCGTCCGGACGGTGTGCGGAAGACCAGTTCACGGGCCGGCTGCTTGATGCGGAAGCCCAGCGGCAGCCGTACCCGGCGGTTGAAGTCCTCGAATCCGTCCAGGACTTGGGCCATGGTGTCGCGGATGCGGTCGTAGTCCTCGATGTAGTGCTCCCAGTCGGTGGGGCTCTGCGGGAGGGTGGCGCGGGCCATGCCGGCGATGATGGTCGGCTCGGACAGCAGTTGGGGTGAGGCGGGGCGCTTCATACCGCGGGACAGATGCACCATGCTCATCGAGTCCTCCACGGACGTGGCCTGGAGGCCGCGCCGCTGCTGGTCCCGCTCGGTGCGCCCCAGGCACGGAAGGATCAACGCCCGCTTCCCGTGCACCAGATGGCTCCGGTTCAGCTTGGTACTGACATGCACCGTCAGCCGGCAACTCCGCAGCCCCTCGTGCGTGTACGCGGTGTCCGGCGCGGCCATGGCGAAGTTGCCGCCCATCCCGACGAACACCTTGACCCGGCCCTCGTGCATGGCCCGGACCACGCCGACCGTGCTCAGCCCGTGCTCCCGCGGCGGCTCGATCCCGCACACCGCAGCCAGCCGGTCGAGGAACTCGGGCGGGGGCCGGTGGTCGACCCCGCAGGTGCGGTTGCCCTGCACATTGCTGTGCCCCCGCACCGGCGACGGGCCGGTGCCCTCCCGCCCCAGATTGCCGCGCAGCAGCAGCACGTTGACGATCTCCCGCACCGTGTCCACCCCGTGCTCGTGCTGGGACACCCCGAGGCACCAGCTGATCAGGGTCCGGTCGGAACGCGAGTACACACCGGCCGCCGCCAGGATGTCCGTACGGGACAGGCCCGACTGCCGCTCCAGTTCCTCCCACGGGGTCGACTCGCAGAGCGCCCGGTACTCCTCGAAGCCATGGGTGTACCGCTCGATGAACTCCGAGTCCAGCGCCTTGGGATCGGTGGCCGACTTCTCCAGCAGCGCCTTGGCGATGCCCCGCATCAGCGCCAGATCGCCACCGGACCGCACCTGGAGGTTGAGCGTGCTGGTCGGCGTCGACTTGTTCAGCGCCATGTCGACGAACTCGTGCGGCACGATGGTCCGCGTCGCCGCCGCCTCGATCAGCGGATTGATGTGCACGATCTGCGCCCCGCGCCGGTACGCGTCGGCGAGCGCGGTGAGCATCCGCGGTGCGTTGGACGCCGCGTTGGCACCCATCAGGAACAGTGCGTCGGCGCGCTCCCAGTCCGCCAGGTCCGCCGTGCCCTTGCCGGTGCCGAGGGAGGCCTTGAGGGCGCGGCCGGACGCCTCGTGGCACATGTTGGAGCAGTCCGGAAGATTGTTGGTGCCGTATTCGCGGGCCATCAACTGGTACAGGAAAGTGGCCTCGTTGCTGAGCCGGCCCGAGGTGTAGAACGCGGCCTCGTCCGGGTCGTCCAGGGCCCGTAGTTCGCCGCCGATCAGATCGAACGCGTCCTGCCAGCCGATGGGTTCGTAGTGGTCGGTCCGCTCGTTGTACACCATGGGTTCGGTCAGCCGGCCGGCGTCCTCCAACTGGAAGTCGGTCCAGGTCGCCAGCTCGGACACCGGGTGCGCGGCGAACAGGCCGCGCCCCGCGCGCTTGGGTGTCATCTCCCAGGTGACGTGCTTGATGCCGTTCTCGCAGATGTCCAGCCGCAGGCCCTTGATGTCGTCGGGCCAGGCGCAGCCAGGGCAGTCGAAGCCGCCGTTCTCGTGGTTCATCCGGAAGACGGCCCGCGGCCCGTCGACCAGGGTGCGCTCCCGCAGCATCACCCGGGCGACGCTCTTGGCGGCGCCCCAGCCGGCCGCCGGATGGTGGTAGGTGTGCTGCGCGGCGCGTCCGGTGGCCTTCGGCCCGTCGCCGCCGGGCGGCGAGGCCCGGTGCGCGGTGTCCTGACCGCCTTGTCCGCCGGGGGAGTTGGCGCCGTCTTCGGCGTCCGAGGTGCTCATGCTCATCTCGCCTTCGCATCGGTGACCGGCCTGCACCCGCGGTGGGCCGGTACGCCCGGCGGCCGCGGTCCGCCTCTCATCGTCCCCCGCCGTCATCGGGGCCGCGACCGGCACGGCACCCGCCGCCGTCAGCCCCGGGCCCGCACCTCGATCCGGCCGTCCCGGACCCGGGTCTCGTACCCGGGCTGCGGTACGGACGCCGGGCCGTGCACCACCCGGCCGTCGGTGAGGGAGAAGGTGCTGCCGTGCCACGGACAGGTGACGCAGCCGTCGGAGATCCGGCCCTCGTCCAGCGGCCCGCCCATATGCGTGCAGGTGGCGGACAGCGCGAGGACGGAGTCGCCGTCGCGGTACAGCAGCACCGGGACACCGTCCACCGCCACCCGCCGGTGCTGCCCCGCGGCCAGCTCCGCGTCCGCCAGCGCGTCGGTCCACTGCGGGGGCCGGGACTCGTAGGCGGTGCGGTTGACGTTGGTGCCCTCCGCGTAGGTGAGGTGGCCGCCGAGATAGCCCCCGGCGGCCAGGGCGCCGAGGCCGGACAGGGCGAGGGTCCGGCCTCGGTGGCGCTGCCCGGTGCACCGGGCCCACAGCGAGCCGGCGAACAGGCCGAGCGCGGTGACGTTCGCCGCCGCGTGCACCAGGCCGACGCGGCGCGGTGCGCCCACCGTGTTCGACCAGTCGTTGAGGCCGGCCGCGGCGGTGGGTACCGCGGCGCCGATACCGACCATCACCAGCAGATCCGCGGCCCGCTCGCTCCGCTCCCCGCCCGCCGAGTCCAGCAGTACCGCCATACCCCAGGCCCCGATCGGCAGCGTGGTCAGCGGCGGGTGCACGGGGTGGCCGACATGGCTGCCGCTCAGCAGATCGCGTACCGGTCGGGGCCGCACCGCACGGCTGACCAGGGCCGACAGGGGGCGGGCGACCGCGTCCAGGGCCTCGGACCTTTCCAGGAGCCGGGCGAAGTCGTAGAGGAAGGGCATGGTGGGGACTCCTCACAGAGGGGCGGGCGGGATCGTGGAGTGCGGGCCGCGGAGGTGCTCGCGACGGCCGGCGCCGTACGGCGGCCCGTGCCTCAATGCCGTATCACCGGGCACTCGGGGGGAAACGGGCCGATCGGGTTGGTACGCCCGAGTGGGCGTGAAAACTCGAAAAAGGGACGGAGCGAAGTGAGGGAGCGGGATGGTGCACCGCATCTGCACGATCGGGCATTCGAACCGGGAATTCGACGAGGTGCTGGCGATGCTGCGCACCTGCGGTGTGACCTTGCTCACCGATGTCCGTTCCTTTCCCTCCTCGCGGAAATTCCCGCAGTGGAATCAGTGGGCCGTCGCCGAGGCGCTGCCGCCCGATATCGGATACCGCTGGATTCCCGCACTCGGCGGCCGCCGGTACACGCCCGTGGATGTGCCGAGCCGGAACGGGGCCTGGCGGGTGAAGGCGTTCCGTGACTACGCCGACTACATGGCCACGGACGCTTTCGCGCAGGGCCTGGCCGAGTTGCTGGCCCTCGCGGAGCGGGAGTGGCCGGCGATCATGTGCAGCGAGGCGGTGCCCTGGCGCTGCCACCGCCGGCTGATCACGGACGCACTGCTGGTCGAGGGCGTGGAAGTACGGGACATCCTGTCGGCCACCTCCACCAGACCGGCCGTGCTGCACTCCGCGGCCCACATCGAGAACGGACAGATCACCTACCCGCCGCTCAGCGATTCGGGGAAAGGGGCTTGAGGGAGGTCGGAGAGAATGCGGGTGTGAATTGCCGGAGAAGGTTCTGAGTGACGCCCGTGAAGAAAGCTGAAAAGAAAATATCCAGCCTGATAAGTCGGGCCTATCAAGTGATCCAGATCGCTTGTTTGACATTGCCACCGGTTCTGCTGGAATCTTCGTCATGCCGCGGGAACGGGCGGGTCGGCACCGCAGGCGCCATACGCCCTCCGGCACCGGTATTCGGACGAGAAGAGGCGAGTACAGCATGAGCCGCAACGAGGACCCGGGTGACGAGCTGAAGGTGACCGAGCCGAAGCGCTGGGCCACCGGGGCGCCCGCGGTCGCGCACGCACTGCAGTACTCCCTGGAACAGACCTCGGTCCGCCGCACCGCCCTCACCCTGCTCAACATCAACCAGGTCAAGGGCTTCGACTGCCCCGGCTGCGCCTGGCCCGAACCGGCCCCCGGCAAGCGGCACTTGAACGAGTACTGCGAGAACGGCGCCAAGCACATCGCCGACGAGGCGACCAGCCGCCGCATCACCGCGGACTTCTTCCGCGAGCACTCCATCGCCGAGCTGGACACCAAGTCCGACTACTGGCTCAACCAGCAGGGCCGGCTCACCGAGCCCATGGTCAAGCGCCCCGGCGCCGAGCACTACGAGCCCATCGGCTGGGACGAGGCCCTCGATCTGCTCGCCGGTGAACTGCGCGCCCTGGCCCACCCCGACGAGGCCCTCTTCTACACCTCGGGCCGCCTCAACAACGAGGCCGCCTTCCTGCTCCAGCTCTTCGCCCGCGTCTACGGCACCAACAACCTGCCGGACTGCTCCAACCTCTGCCACGAGTCCAGCGGTTCGGCCCTCCAGGAGACCATCGGCGTCGGCAAGGGCACCGTGTCCCTGGACGACATCCACAACGCCGACCTGATCTTGGTGGTGGGGCAGAACCCGGGCACCAACCACCCGCGGATGCTGACCGCCCTGGAGGAGACCAAACGCAACGGCGGCCGCGTCATCGCCGTGAACCCGCTGCCCGAGGCCGGCCTGATCCGCTTCAAGCACCCGCAGAAGGTCCGCGGGGTCATCGGCCACGGCACGAAGATCGCCGACGAGTTCCTCCAGATCAAGGCCGGTGGGGACCTGGCCCTCTTCCAGGCGCTCAACCTGCTGCTGCTGGAGGCCGAGGAGGCCGCCCCCGGCACTGTCCTCGACCACTCCTTCATCGAGTCCCACACCACCGGCTTCGCCGAGTTCGCCGAGAACGCGCGGAAGACCGAGTGGCGGGACATCCTGGACGCCACCGGGCTCACCCGCGAGCAGATCGAGCGGGTCCACGAGATGGTCCTCGGCAGCAAGAGCGTCATTGTCTGCTGGGCCATGGGCATCACCCAGCACAAGCACGGTGTGCCCACCATCCGCGAGATCGTCGACTTCCTGCTGCTGCGCGGCAACCTCGGCCGCCCCGGCGCCGGTGTCTGCCCCGTCCGCGGACACAGCAACGTCCAGGGCGACCGCACCATGGGGGTGTGGGAGCGGATGCCGCAGAGCTTCCTCGACGCGCTGGGCACCGAGTTCGGCTTCACCCCGCCCACCCAGCACGGCATGGACTCCGTCGACGGCATCCGCGCCATGCGCGACGGCACCGCCACGTTCTTCCTCGGTGTCGCGGGCAACTTCGTCCGGGCCACCCCCGACAGCGACGTCACCGAGGCCGCGATGCGCAACTGCCGCCTCACCGCGCATATTTCGACCAAGCTCAACCGCTCCCACACGGTGTGCGGTCAGACCGCGCTGATCCTGCCCACCCTCGGCCGCAGCGACCGGGACGTACAGGAGGGCGGCCTGCAGTTCTACACCGTGGAGGACTCCATGAGCGAGGTGCACGCCTCCCGCGGACGCCTCGCCCCCGCCTCCCCGCACCTGCTCAGCGAGGTCGCCATCATCAGCCGCCTGGCCCGCCGCACCCTCGGCGACACCCCGGACATCGCCTGGGAGGACTTCGAGGCCGACTACGGCACCATCCGCGACCACATCTCCCGAGTGGTGCCCGGCTTCGAGGACTTCAACGCCCGCGTCGCGCAGCCCGGCGGCTTCCGACTGCCCAACCCGGTCAACGAGCAGACCTACCGCACCCCCAGCGGCAAGGCCGTCTTCACCTGCAACGACTTCGAGACGCCGCATGTACCCGAGGGGCACCTGCTGCTCCAGACCCTCCGCTCCCACGACCAGTGGAACACCATCCCCTACGCCCTCGACGACCGCTACCGCGGCATCCACCAGGCCCGCCGCGTCGTCCTGGTCAACCCGGACGACCTGGCCCGACTCGGCCTCGCCGACCGGGACTTGGTCGATCTGATCGGCATCTGGAAGGACGGGGTGGAGCGCCGCGCGGAGGGCTTCCGCGTCGTCGCCTACCCCACCGCCCCCGGCTCGGCCGCCTCCTACTACCCGGAGACCAACGTCCTGGTACCGCTGGACAGCGTCGCCGACGTCAGCAACACCCCGACGTCCAAGGGCGTCGTGGTCCGCCTGGAGCCCGCCACCGGTACCACCGCCGAGGCCCACGCCCCCGAGGCGGCGCACAGCGCCTGACCGGCGCGGCCCGGTAGCCGGGCGGTGGCCGTCACCCGCCGCCCGGCAACCGCTCCAGCGCACCGGCCACATCGGTGGTCCGGGCGATCTCGGTCAGCGCCCGCGCCATCATCGACTCCGGGTCCCGGGACACGGTGACCAGCCCGACCGGCACCGCACGCGCCGGCTCCACCAGCGGTACCGCGCGCATCCCGGGCGGCACCCCGAAGACATGCAGCCAGGCGCGGGCCACGATGCTCGCCCACTGCCCGGTCCGCACATGCGCGAACAGGGCGCCCACCGAGTCCGTCTCCACCCGGGGCGCCGGTTCCAGACCCAGCTCCGCGAAGACCGCGTCCAGCACCCGCCGCCCCTGCATCGCCCCCGTCAGCAGACACAGCGGCAGCCGGGACGCCTCCTCCCAGGTCGCCGTGGGCTGCCGCGCCCGACCGTCCCCCGCCGCGGTCAGCAGCACATAGCGCTCCTGGTACAGCGGCACCCCCTGGAAACCGTCCGGTAGTTGCTCATGCACATAGGTCAGCGCGGCGTCGATCTCGAAGTTCCGCAACTGCCGCAGGATGTCCACCGACTGGAGATCCGCCAGCACCTCCACCGTGACCAGCGGATGCGCCGCGCAGAACGGCCCGGTCAGCAGGGACACCGCACCGGACGCGGTCGGCACCGAACCGATGCGCAGCCTGCCGCTCAGCCCGGAGCGCAGCGCACCCACCTCGTCGCGCAGCGAGTCCCGGTCGGCGAGGATGCGCTGCGCCCACAGCACGATGCGCTCGCCCTCCGGCGTCAGCCCCTCGTACTTGCGTCCGCGCCGCACCAGCGGCACGTCCAACTCCTCCTCCAGCTTCCGCACCGCGGCGGACAGCGCCGGCTGGGACACATGGCAGGTGTCGGCGGCACGCGCGAAGTGGCGCTCCCGGGAGAGGGCCACCAGGTACTCCAGTTGTCGAAACAGCACGCCACGGGTGTACCCGACAAGTCGACGTATTGCCAAGCGGGTCCCACGCGGCGACACCCCCGCGCAGAATGCCACCGGATACATCAGGATGGCGGTCCGGGGTACCGGGCACTCCGTGGCGGGTGCCGCCGCGGTGCCGGACCGCAACGGACCGCCGTACGCCCAGCGTTCTCAGGAGGCCACCCGCAGTGGAGTCGCAAGCCGTGATCGAAGCCCCGGCCAAAGCAGCCGTGTTCCTCGTCGCCACCATCGCACCCGGCGGCGAGGACACCGTCCGCGGACTGCTGGAGGACCTGTCCGCACTGCGCCGCTCGGTCGCCTTCCGCGCCCCCGACGACCACCTCACCTGCGTCACCGGCATCGGCTCCGCCGCCTGGGACCGCCTCTTCACCGGGCCCCGCCCCCGCGACCTGCACCCCTTCGTCCCGCTGGCCGGGGCCCGCCACACCGCCCCGAGCACCCCGGGCGACCTCCTCTTCCACCTGCGGTCCCGCCGCACCGACCTCTGCTTCGAACTGGCCCGGCTGATCACCGACCGCCTCCGCGGCGCCGTCCGCGTCGAGGACGAGGTCCATGGCTTCAAGTACTTCGACGAGCGCGACCTGCTGGGCTTCGTGGACGGCAGCGAGAACCCGGAGGGGCGGCTCGCGGAGGCCTCGGTGTTCGTCGGCGGGGAGGACCCGGACTTCACCGGCGGCAGCTATGTCATCGTGCAGAAGTACCTGCACGACCTCACCACCTGGCACGCCCTGCCCACCGAGGAGCAGGACCGGGTCATCGGCCGGCGCAAGCACGACAACGTCGAACTCCCCGACGCCGTCAAGCCCGCCGACTCCCATGTCGCCCTCAACACCATCACCGGCGAGGACGGTACCGAACGCAAGATCGTGCGCGACAACATGGCGTTCGGCACCCTCGGATCGGACGAGTTCGGCACCTACTTCATCGGCTACTCGCACACCCCCGACGTCACCGAGCAGATGCTGCGCAACATGTTCCTCGGCGACGGCGACGCCACCCACGACCGCATCCTCGACTTCTCCACCCCCGTCACCGGCTGCCTCTTCCATGTGCCGACCGAGGACTTCCTCGACGCGCTGCCGCCCGCACCCGCAGCCGCCGCCGCGGACGGCTCCCTCGGCATCGGCGGCCTCAAAGGAGCGTGACCATGACCCCGCCCGCCACCACCAACCTGCACCGCGAACTCGCCCCCGTCACCCCCGCCGCCTGGTCCGAGATCGAGGACGAGGCCCGCCGCACCTTCCGCCGCAACCTCGCCGGCCGCCGGGTGGTCGACGTCTCAGGCCCCGACGGACCCACCCTCGCCGCCGTCGGCACCGGACACCTCACCGGCATCGAAGGACCCGCCACCGGGGTCGGTGCCCGGCTCCGCACCTCCCAGCCGCTGGTCGAGCTGACCGTGCCGTTCACCGTGACCCGGGACGCCGTCGACGATGTGGACCGCGGCGCCCAGGACTCCGACTGGCAGCCGGTGAAGGACGCCGCCCGCACCATGGCCCTCGCCGAGGACCGCGCCGTCTTCACCGGCTACCGGGCCGCCCGGATCGACGGACTGCGCGCCCGCACCTCCAACGAGGTGCTGCGGCTGCCCACCGAGGCCCGCGACTACCCGGACGCCGTCAGCCACGCCCTCACCGAACTCCGCCTCGCCGGTGTGCAGGGCCCGTACTCGCTGGCGTTGGGCGCGGAGGCGTACACCGCGGTCAGTGAGACCTCCGACCACGGCTACCCCATCACCGCCCACCTGGAGCGCATCCTCGACGGGGACCTGGTGTGGGCGCCGGCGATCGAGGGCGGCTATCTGCTCAGCACCCGCGGCGGCGACTTCGAACTGCGCCTCGGCGAGGACCTGGCCATCGGCTACACCGCCCACGACGCCCACCGCATCGAGCTGTACTTCCGCCAGACCCTGACGTTCCTGGTCCACACCGACGAAGCGGTGGTGGCACTCGACCCGGCCTGAGCCGGTCCGGGCTCCGGAACGCCGCGGCGGCCCTGAGTTGCAGAGCCGGGGGCATCGCGTTTCCGTGGAAGGGACCCGTCGCCGCTCCAGGAGCCACCATGTCGATGTCGTCGTTCGGTTTCGGTCCGTCCGATCCCTTCAGCGAGATGCTGAACAGGTTCTTCGGGATGTCACCCGCCTCCTCGCCCCCGGCGGTCCAACGGGTGCCCATCGGACGGCTGTTGACGGAGTCCTCGCAGGAACTCCTCAACCTGGCCGGACAGCGCGCCGTCGAGGACGGCACCTCCGACCTCGACACCGAACACCTGCTGTGGGCGTGCACCAGGGTCGACCCGGCCCGCTCACTGCTCGCGCAGGCCGGTGCGGAACCCGACGCCCTCGCCTCCCGGATCGCCAAGATCCTGCCCCGCGAGTCCGGTGAGCCCTCCGCCGAACCCGGCCTCACCCCCGCCGCCAAACGCACCCTGTCCGCCGCCTACGCCCGCTCCCAGGCGGCCGGGGTCTCCTACATCGGGCCCGAGCACATCCTCGGCGCACTCCTCGACGACCCCGACACCGGCGCCGCCCGCCTCCTCGGCGCGGAAGGCCAGGACGTACCGCAGCTCTCCCGGCTGACCGAACAGGCGGCCCGCGCGGACGGGATGCCCACCGAGGGCAGGCAGCAGCCGGCCACCACCCTGGACGAGTTCGGCCGCGACCTCACCGAGGAGGCCAAGGCCGGCAAGCTCGACCCGGTGGTGGGGCGGGCCGAGGAGATCGAGCAGACCGTGGAGATCCTCTCCCGGCGCTCCAAGAACAACCCGGTGCTGATCGGTGAACCCGGCGTCGGTAAGACCGCGATCGTGGAGGGCCTGGCCCAGCGCATCGTGGCCGGTGAGGTACCCGACACCCTCAAGGACAAGCGGGTCGTGGTGCTCGACCTGTCCGGCATGGTGGCGGGGGCGCAGTACCGCGGCCAGTTCGAGGAGCGGCTGAAGAAGGTCATCCAGGAGGTGCAGGACGCCCGCGGCGGGATCATCCTCTTCATCGACGAACTGCACACCGTGGTCGGCGCCGGCGCCACCGGCGAGAGCTCCATGGACGCCGGGAACATGCTCAAACCGGCCCTGGCCCGGGGCGAGTTGCATGTGGTGGGCGCCACCACCATCGACGAGTACCGCAAGCACGTCGAGAAGGACGCCGCGCTGGAACGCCGCTTCCAGCCGGTGCTGGTGCCCGAACCCACCGTCGAGGAGACCGTGCAGATCCTGGAGGGCCTGCGCGACGTCTACGAGGCGCACCACCAGGTCCGGTTCGCCGACGGAGCGCTGACCGCCGCCGCGGAACTCTCCGACCGCTACATCAGCGACCGCTTCCTCCCCGACAAGGCCATCGACGTCATGGACCAGGCGGGCTCCCGGGTACGGCTGCGCAGCGCGGCCCGCTCCACCGAGGTGGTCAGCCGCGAGGACCGTATCGCCAAACTCCGCCGCGAACAGGACCAGGCGGTCGCCGCCGAGGACTTCGACCGGGCCGCCGAACTCAAGCGCCAGATCGCCGAGGTGGAGGGCGAGTTGGCCGGTGTCGAGGAGCGCCGCGAGGGCGTCGTCTCGGTCACCGCCCGCGATATCGCCGATGTGGTGTCCCGCCGCACCGGCATCCCCGTCTCCCAGCTCACCGCGGGCGAGAAGGAACGCCTGCTGAGGCTGGAGGAGGAGATGCACTCGCGGATCGTCGGCCAGGACGAGGCGGTCACCGCCGTCTCCCAGGCGGTACGCCGCAACCGGGCCGGGATGGGCGACCCGAACCGCCCCGTCGGCTCCTTCCTCTTCCTCGGCCCGACCGGCGTCGGCAAGACCGAACTGGCCAAGACGCTCGCCGAGTTGCTCTTCGGGGACGAGAGCCGCATGGTCCGCTTCGACATGAGCGAGTTCCAGGAGAAGCACACCGTGGCCCGCCTCGTCGGCGCCCCTCCCGGATACGTCGGCTACGACGAGGCGGGCCAGCTCACCGAGAAGGTCCGCCGCCAGCCGTACAGCGTGGTCCTCTTCGACGAGGTGGAGAAGGCGCACCCGGACGTCTTCAACACCCTGCTCCAGATCCTGGACGACGGGCGGCTCACCGACGGGCAGGGCCGCACCGTCGACTTCCGGCACTGCGTGATCATCATGACGTCCAACATCGGCGCCCACCGCATCCTGGACCACCAGGGCGATGTCTCCGAGCTGAAGGACACGTTGATGGCGGAACTGCGGGCACGGTTCCTGCCCGAGTTCCTCAACCGCATCGACGACATCATCATCTTCCACAGCCTCGGCGAGGACGACCTCTCCAAGATCGTCGACCATCTGCTGACGCAGAGCGAACACCGGGTGCACGCCCAGGGCATCACCCTGAAGGTGACCGGGGCCGCGAAGAAGCTGCTGATCGCCCACGGGCACCAGCCGGAGTTCGGCGCCCGCCCGCTGCGCCGCACCATCCAGGCCGAACTCGACAACCGCCTCGCCGAGTTGCTGCTCAGCGGCGAGGCCGACCCGGGCGACACCATCACCGCCGACGTCCTGGACGACTCCCTGCACTGCACGGTCACCAAGGGCGAGGAACGGGACAACTCGACTGGCGTGGAGGCCGGTTGAGGCGGCCGACACGGCCTGGGCGTCTGACAGGATGGCCGGGTGAACGATCGCATATCGCCCCCCACATTCAGTCCTGCCCGCGGCATCGCGCACGTCACCATGGTCACCCTCGGTCTCGCCGGGGCGGCCTGGGCGGCGTTGGCGGTCTGGCATCTGCGGCTGGCCGCCGCCGGGATGCCGGCCTCGGGCCCGCCCGACCAGGGTGACGGTGTGCACCGTCCGCTGAACGCCCTGGAGAACGGCTACCACATGGTCGGCAATGTCAGAGACCTTGCCACCGTGATCTGCGCGATCACCTTCATCGCCTGGCTGTGGCGCGTCCGGGACAACGCCCTCGCCCTCTCCGGTGTGCGCCCCGCCTACGCCTGGCCGTGGATCTACCTCGGCTGGGTCGTCCCGATCGTGAACCTGTGGGTGCCGCGCGGCATCATCGCCGGTGTCCACCGCGCCGGCGACCCGGGCCGGCCCCTGCCGCGCATCCTCAACTGGTGGTGGGCGTGCTGGCTGTTGGGCGTCTACGGCGGCGTCGGCCTGGTCTACGCCGACTCCACGGACCACGTCATCGAACGCGCCTACACCGATGTGGGCTGGCTCCTCGCCGCCGACGCCGCCGTCATCGCCGCCGCCGTGACCGCCGCCTTCCTCGTCAAGACCATCACCGACGGCCAGTACGAGCGCGCCGGATCCGCGACCACCGAGGACTGACCTCCACCGGTCAACGGGCCGCGGATCAGGGCGCGTCGCGGTCCTTGCGCCACTCGCGCGCGAAGCGCGGCCCCGCGGCGTCCCGGCGCGGTGCAGGGGCCAGCGGGTGCACAGGTCGGCGACGTCCAGGACGGTGGGGCGGGCCACCTGGCCGTGCGGGGTTTCTCCGCTCGGTCGTGCGGGTGGCGAGCGCTGCTGCTCAGGCTCGGGGTCTGCGGCGGACGGCGAGGAGGGCGATGTCGTCGATACGTCCCGGGGCCTCCTGGCCGGCCAGGAAGTCGACCAGGTCACCGAGGTCGAGGAGGGGGCCGCGGGGTGCGCCCCAGCGGTGGATCTCGTCGATCATCTCCCGGACGCAGACGTCGATGTCGGCGTCCCGGCGCTCCACCAGGCCGTCGGTGAACAGCAGCAGCGCCTCGTCGTCGGCGAGCCGGGCGGTCGTCGTCGGGAAACCGGCCCACGGGTCCACCCCGAGCGGCGGCCCGCCCGCCAGCTCCACCTCGCTGACCGCCCCGCCCCGCACCCGCCATGGATGCGGATGCCCGGCCCGCGCCCCGCGCAGGGTGCCGTCCACCGGGTCGAGCACCAGATAGGTGCAGGTGGCGAAGCGGTCGGTGTCCAGGTCGCAGTGGACGCGGTTGACATGCGCCAGTACCGCGCCCGGGTCCAACCGCGCCTCGGCGGACGCCCGTAGCGCGACCCGGAGTTGCCCCATCACCGCGGAGGCGTAGGCGTCGTGGCCCTGGACGTCGCCGATGATCAGGGCGGCGGTGCCGTCCCGGCGCGGCAGGAGGTCGTACCAGTCGCCGCCGATCTGCATTCCGCGGGTGCCGGGCAGATAGCGGGAGTGCACGGTCAGCGAGGGCAGTGGGGGCAGGCGGCCGGGCAGCATGGCCTGCTGGAGGTCGCTGGCGAGCTGGTGCTCGGTGTCGAAGAGCCGGGCGCGTTCCAGGCTCTGGGTGAGTATCACCGCGACCGCCGTGTAGAAGGTGCGCTCCCCGGCGTCGAAGTGCCGCGGCCGCGCGAAGGAGATCAGACAGGCGCCGGTGACCCGGTCCACCGACCCCAGGGCGAGCACCACCCAGGAACGGGCGGGCAGTCCGCCCGTGGGCAGCCCGGCGAGAGCGGGGCCGGGCGGCCGGCTGAGGTCCTCGATGAACAGCGGCTGCTCCCGGGTGGCCGCCGAGGACATCGCGGCGTGCGCGGCCGGCCGCAGGTACTGGAGGGAGGTGGATACGGAGCTGTCGCCGACGATCCGCATCTCGCCCGCCTCGGTGAGCCCCAGGATCAGGTTCTCGGCGCCGAGCGCGGGCCGCGCCAGCCGGGTCATGACCTCGGTGACGTCCCGTACGGTGACCGCCTGGCTCAGGGCGCGGGTCAGGGTGAAGAGGAACGAGTCCCGGGAGCTGTCCGGGGACTCGGGGCCGCGCGGCGCGACCTGGATGCCGGGATCGGTCTCCAGCAGCAGCCCGAGGGTGCGGGTGGGGTGCCCCGCCTCGTCCATCAACACCCGCCCGTACTCGGTGACATGGTGCACGCTGCCGTCGGGGTGGCGGACCCGGAAGCCCACCTGGTAGCGGCCCGCCCCGTCCGGGTCCCCGTGTGCGGCGGCGGTGGCGGCGTCCTCGGCGACCTGGGCGATCGCCGCCTGGAGAGCCGGTACGTCGTCGGGGTGCAGGGTGGAGAAGAACGTCTCGGCGCTGCCGCCGAAGGACGCCGGGTCGAGGCCGAAGATGGCGCGGGTCCGCTCGTCCCAGTACGCGTTGTCGGAGACGAAGTCCCAGGCGAAGACACCGGCGCGGGCGGCCCGTACCGCGTCGGCGAGGCCCGGTCCGGTCTCGGCGGGATCGGGCAGGGCGCGGCCGCAGCACTCGGCGATCAGCGCCAGCTCCTCCGCATCGGCGGTACGGCCCGCGGCGGGCGGCACCGCCAGGGCGCCCCGGACCCGCCCGGCGGGCCCCAGCGGCAGGATCCGGGTGCCGGGGGCGAGTGGGCCGAGGGTGGTGGCCCGGCCGGTGCGCAGGACGCGGCGCACCGCGGGCAGGAGCGGGTCGCCGCCGGGCGGGGCCGCGGGGAAACGGACCGGGTCCTGGTCCTTGCCGTCCAGGTAGAGCGCGATGCCGTCCGGCGGGAGTCCGGCGTTCTGGCCGCCGTCGGTGAGGGCCCTCAGCAGCTCCTGCGGGGTGCGGGACCGCAGCACTCGGGACAGCAGTCGCACCAGCCCCGTTGGTTCCGCCATGAACGCGCCCTTTCGCGCCGATTCCTTATCGGATCGGATAAATCGCCCCAATTCTAGGGGTGGGTGTGTGGACCCGCCCGGCGGTGGTGGGCCGGGCGGGGTCGGCGGGGAGTCCGTCGCGTGGTCCATGCCGTGGCGAGAAGGGGGATCCGAGGGGGTTGCCAAGGAAATGATTAAGGCCTTAGATTTCTAGTGCTGTTCGAGTGGGGGACCGGCCGTGAGCGGCCCGGCATCGCTCGGCGCACCCTGTACGCCCCTTCGCCAGGAGGTCCTGCCATGCCCGGTCTGCCCGCAGACGAGATCCTCATCGGGGGCCGCTGGCAGCGCGGAGCCGGCCAGGCCATGGACACCGTGAACCCGGCCGACGGCACCGTCCTCACCACCCTCCACGCCGCCGACGCAGACCAGGTCGACACCGCGGCCCGCGCCGCCGCCGAGGCCGCCGCCGATCCGGCCTGGCGCGATCTGCTCCCACACCGCCGCGCCGCCCTGCTGCACCGGATCGCCGCCCTGGTCGAGGACGCCGCCGACGAGCTGTCCGCCCTCCAGACCGCCGACACCGGCAAGACCCTCGCCGAGACCCGGGCCCTCGCCCTCAGCGCCGCCGCCACCTTCCGCTACACCGCGGCCGCCCTGGAGACCGCCGAGGACGCGATCACCCCGTCCCGCGGCGAGTACCTCACCCTCAGCGTCCATGAACCGATCGGCGTGGTGGGCGCGGTCAACCCGTGGAACTCGCCGGTCGCCAGCGACGCGCAGAAGATCGCCCCCGCGCTCGCCGGCGGCAACGCCGTGCTGCTGAAGCCCGCCGCATGGACCCCGCTGGTCTCCCTCGCCCTGGGCCGCATCATCCAACGGGCCCTCATCGAGGCGGAGTTGCCGACCGCACTGCTCTCCGTGCTGCCGGGCAGCGGAGGCGTGGTCGGGGACGCCATCGTGCGGCATCCGCTGGTCGGGCGGATCGGTTTCACCGGCGGTACCGGGACCGGGCGGGCCATCGCCCACGCGGCGGCCGAGAAGCTGGTCCCCGCCTCGCTGGAGTTGGGCGGCAAGTCGCCGACCATCGTCCGTGCCGACGCCGACCTCGAACAGGCCCTGGCCGGCGTCATGTTCGGCGTCTTCTCGTCCAGCGGCCAGTCCTGCGTCGCCGGCTCCCGGCTGTTCGTCGCCCGCGAGATCTACGACCGGTTCCTCGCCGAACTCGTGGAGCGCGTACGGAAGTTGCGCGTAGGCCCCGGGACCGATCCGGACACCCAGGTCGGGCCGCTCGTGCACCACCGGCACCGGGACTCCGTCGCGGCCTATGTGGACCTCGCCCGCGAGGAAGGGGGCCGTGTCCGGTGCGGAGGCGCGGCCCCCGAGGGCGACACCTACACGGCCGGTGCCTACTACCTGCCCACCGTCATCGACGGCCTGCCGCCCACCGCCCGCGTCTGCCGCGAGGAGATCTTCGGCCCGGTCCTGGTCGCCCTGCCCTACGACGACGAGGAGGACCTGGTGCGGCAGGCCAACGACTCGGTCTACGGGCTGGCCTGCGGCATCTGGACCCGGGACCACCGGGCCGCCTGGCGGCTCGCCCGCCGGATCGACGCCGGCACCGTGTGGATCAACACCTACAAGCAGTTCAGTATCTCCACCCCGTTCGGCGGGATGAAGGACAGCGGCCTCGGCACCGAGAAGGGCCGCGACGCGATCCGCGCCTACCAGCGGCAGAAGTCCCTCTACTGGGGCACCTCCGACGCCCCCCTGCCCTGGGCCGGCTGACCGCCGCCACCGCCCCGCCCCGGCGACACCCCGGGCCACCCCACCCACGCACCTCTGGAGACGGCCATGCCCCAACCGCCCATCGCCCGGCTGCGCGCGCTGCGTTCGGTCGAGCTGCTCACCCCCGACTTCACCGCGGCCAACGACTTCTACCGAGAGGTGTGGGGCCTGGAGGTCGTGGAGGCGGAGCGGGACGCCAGTTGGCTGCGCGGCACCGGACCCCAGCACCACGCCCTCCAGTTGACCCGCAGCGACCGGATCGGCCTGGGCCGTCTGGTCTTCGCCGTCGCCACGCCCGCCGAGATCGACGAGGCCGCCCGCCGCCTGGAGGCCCGCGGTATCCGGCCCCTCGCCGGACCCGGGCCGCTCGACCAGGTCGGCGGCGGCTACGGCCTCCGCTTCCACGACCACGAGGGCCGGCTGGTCGAACTCTCCGCCGAGACCTGGGCGGTGGCCGAACGCGGCCGGGACGCGGCCGTCCCGGTCGGCGTCACCCACACCGTGCTCAACACCACCGACATCGACGCCGCCGTCGCCTTCTACCGCGACGTCCTCGGCCTGCGCGTCTCCGACTGGTCCGAGCACCAGATGGCATTCCTGCGCTGCAACAGCGACCACCACTGCGTCGCCTTCAACCAGGCCGACTGGGTCTCCCTCAACCACGTCGCCTACGAGATGTCCTCCGTCGACCACTTCATGCGCGGCCTCGGGCGGCTGCGGCACCACGGGGTGGTCCCCGAGTGGGGCCCCGGCCGCCACGGCCCCGGCAACAACACCTTCTCCTACTTCACCGACCCCACCGGCCTGGTCTGCGAGTACACCTCCGACGTCGCCCAGATCGAGGAGGACCGCTGGATCGCCCGGGTGTGGCGCCGCATCCCGGAACTCTCCGACCTGTGGGGCACCGCCGGCCCGCCCTCGAAGCGGATCCGCTGCCATATGGCGGGCACCGCCGACGGCACGCCCGTACAGCCGCCGCTCGACGCCCACGCCCCCCAGGGAGCCGCCGTATGAACACCCGCACCGTAGGACTCATCGGCTGGGGCGCCATCGGCCGTGTCGTGGGCACCGCCCTCGCCGCGGGGGAGGTGCCCGGCGCCCGCCTGGAGTGCGTCATCGACAACCGGCCGCTCGGCGACAGCGCCCCCGCCCCCCAACTCCCCCTGGAAGAAGCCCTGGAGCGCTGCGACCTCATCGTGGAGGCGGCTGGGCAGGGCGTGGTGCGGGAGTGCGGCGAGCGGATCCTGGACGCCGGGGTCGACCTGCTGATCGCGTCCACCGGCGCCCTCACCGACGAGGACCTCGCCAAGCGGCTGCGCACCGCCGGGCCCGGCCGCGTCTACTTCACCGGCGGCGCCGTCGGCGGCCTCGACCTGCTCCAGGCGGCCCGCGGCATGGGCCCGCTCACCGAGGTCCGCCTCACCACCACCAAACTGCCCGCCACCCTCGAACAGCCGTGGATGGACGAGGAGTTGAAGCAGCGGCTGCACACCACCACCGAACCGGTCACGGTGATGTCGGGCACCGCGCGCGACATCCCGGTGAAGTTCCCCAAGTCGACCAATGTCGCCGCCTCCGTCGCCCTCGCCGTCGGGGACCTGGACGCCGTCCGGGTCGATGTCGTCGCCGACCCGGCCGCCCACCACACCTCGCACACCATCGAGGCCACCGGCGCCCACGGCAGCTACCGCTTCGAGGTGCGCCACCTGCCCGACCCGTCCAACCCCGCCACCAGCCAGGTCGTACCGCACGCCGTGCTGCGCAGCCTGGGCGCGATCGCGGGCCGAGGGGGGCAGATCCTGTGAGCGCCGCCTACGACACCGCCGGGCTGCACCTGGAACAGGCGGGCGAGCAGGGGCCGTTGCTGCTGTGCCTGCACGGCATCGGCTCCTCCTCCGCTGCCTTCGCCCCCCAACTCGACGAACTCTCCGACCACTTCCGGGTACTGGCCTGGGACGCCCCCGGCTACGCCAAGTCGGCTGACCCGCACGGCCCGTTGAGCCTGGACGACTACGCCGACACCGCCGCCGCGGTGATCCGCGCACACGGCGGCACCGCCCATGTCCTCGGCGTGTCCTGGGGCGGTGTCATCGCACTCCGACTCGCCCTGCGCCACCCGGAGTTGGTCGACTCGCTGATCGTGGCGGACTCCAGCCCCGGTTCCGGAACCGACCCCGGCAAGGCCGCCGGGATGCGCGCCCGCGCCGCCGAACTCGCCGCCGCGGGACCCCGTGCCTTCGCCGAACAGCGCAGCGCCCGGCTGCTCTCCCCGGGCGCGCCCGCAGAACTGGTGCGGCGCGTCACCGACACCATGGCCGACTCCGTCCGCCTGCCCGGCTACGGGTACGCGGCCGAGGCCATGGCCGCCGCCGACCTCCGCCCGGACCTGCCCCGGATCACCGCACCCACGCTGGTGCTCTGCGGCGACCAGGACCGCGTCACCGGCATCGAGGGCGCCCAGGCCGTCGCCGGCGGCATCCACAAGACCGCCTACGTGATCGTCAAGGACGCCGGTCACCTGGCCAACCAGGAGCAGCCCCGGCGGTTCAACGCCTGGGTCCTGGCCCATCTGCACATCGTCACCGACTGAACTCCCGGGTGACGAACCGCACGCGACCACCCGCACGCGACCACCCGCACGTGACCATCCGCACCACCGTTCCGCACCGGAAGGACAGCACCATGCCGCTCACCACCGACGCCTACGACAACGGGGGCGACCTCGCCTCCTACACCGACTCGCTGATCGCCAGCCGCGAGTCCCGCGTCGCCGACTTCGACACCCTCTCCTTCCAGGAGAAGGCCGGACCGCAGTACCGCCGCGGCCAGATCCGCTACGTCGGCTCCGGCGCCACCGGCAACCACGAGGGCGACAGCCGCATCATCCCCTCCGGCGGCTTCACCTTCTCCAACATGCTGCTGCCGCCCGGCGCCGAGGGCCCCGCCCACACCCACCACGACGTGGAGGAGGCCTTCTTCGTCCTGGAGGGCGAGGTCAAGGTCGGCATCCACCGCGGCGCCGACGAGGCCGAGTACCGCACCCTGGGCTACCGCGACATGATCGTGGTGCCGGCCGGGGTGACCCGCTCGCTGAAGAACGAGGGCGACACCGACGCGCTGTTCTGCGTCGTCATCGGTACGCGGAAGCCGCAGGTGCCGAGCTACCCCGAGTACTCCCCGATGCACGGTGTCACACGTGACTGAGGCGCCCGCGGGCGCCGCCCGTACGGTCGTCGTGACCGGGGCGGGCCGTGGTCTGGGACAGGCCATGGCCCGCCGGGCGGCCGAGGACGGCTTCCGGGTCGTCGTCGCCGAGCTGAACGAGGAGTGGGGCGCCCGTACCGCCGGCGCCCTGCGCGCCGACGGCCTGGACGCCCACTATGTGCACTGCGATGTCGCCGACCCCGGCTCGGTGGCCGCCCTGGCCGAGGCGGTGGCCGTCCTCGGGCCCCTCTACGGCCTGGTCAACAACGCGGCCCTGGCCGACGGGGTCGGCGGCCGGGAGTTCCAGGACATCGAACTCGACGTCTGGGACCGGCTGATGGCGGTCAACGCCCGCAGCCCCTGGCTCGTCGCCAAGGCGCTCCACCCGCAGCTCACCGGCCACGGCGGACCCGGCCGGATCGTCAACATCGCCTCCGACGCGGCCCTCTACGGCTCGCCCCGGCTGGCCCACTACATCGCGTCCAAGGGCGCCGTGATCGCACTCACCCGCGCCATGGCCCGCGAACTCGGCGACCGCGGTATCACCGTCAACGCGGTGGCGCCCGGACTCACCGAGGTCGAGGCCACCGAGGGCGTACCCGCGGAGCGCCACGCCCTGTACCGCGGCGGCCGGGCCATCAGCCGCCCCCAGCAGCCCGAGGACCTCGTCGGCCTGGTGGCGTTCCTGCTGGCCGAGGAGTCCCGCTACCTCACCGGCCAGGTGATCGCCGTCAACGGCGGCTTCACCATGCACTGAACCAGCCCCCGCACCGACGCCCCAACCCGCCCGCACCGCACAGGAGTCACCCCATGGATCTGGGTCTCGCCGACCGCACCGTACTGGTCACCGGAGGCAGCTCGGGCGTCGGCCTGGCCACGGTCCGCGCCCTGCTGGACGAAGGCGCCAAGGTCGCCACCTGCGGCCGGGACGCCGACCGGCTGGCCCGCGCCGCGGAACACTCCGGGGCCGGCCCCGACCGCCTCTTCACCGCCGTCTGCGACATCCGCGACACCGCCGCCGTCCACGACTTCGGCACCCGCGCCGCCGACCACTTCGGAGGCATCGACGGGCTCGTCAACAACGCCGGCCAGTCCCGGATGAAGCGGCTGGACGAGACCACCATGGACGACTGGCGGGACGAACTCGACCTGAAGTTCGCCGGGGTGCTCAACCCGCTCGCCGCCGTCCGCGAACAGCTCCGCGCCTCCGAGCAGGCCGCCGTGGTCAACATCAACGCCGTCCTCGCCAAGCAGCCCGAGCCGCGCCTCATCACCACCGGCGCCGCCCGCGCCGGCATCCTCAACCTCTCCAAGGCCCTCGCCACCGAACTCGCCCCCGAAGGCATCCGGGTCAACTCGGTCTGCCTCGGCCTGGTCGACACCGGCCAGTGGACCCGCCGCTACGCCGCCGGCAGCGGCCTCAGCTACGAGGAGTGGCAGGCCGAACTCGCCGCCGACCGCGGAGTGGCCCTCGGCCGCCTCGGCCGCGCCGAAGAGGTCGCCTACGCCGTGGTCACCCTGCTGTCCCCGCGCGCCTCGTACATCACCGGCACCAGCCTCGACGTCTGCGGCGGCGTCGGCCGCGGCATCCTCTGACCCCCGTCCCTCCCCGGGAACACCAGGAGCACCCCATGCGCCACGACACCGGAGGCGACCTCCTCGTCGCCGTCCTCAAGGAACTCGGCATCGACACCGTCTTCGGCATCGTCAGCGTGCACAACCTGCCGCTGGTCGAGGCCGTCGACCGCGAACTGCGCTTCGTACCGGTCCGCCACGAGGCGAGCGCCGTCAACGCGGCGGACGCCTACGGCCGGGCCCGCGGCGGCCTCGGCTGCGCCCTCACCTCCACCGGCACCGGTGCCGGCAACGCCGCCGGCTCCCTCATCGAGGCCCTCGCCGCCGGCACCTCCGTACTGCATGTCACCGGGCAGATCGAGTCCGGGCACCTCGGCTTCGGCCGCGGCTTCATCCATGAGACCAAGGACCAGCTCGGGATGCTGACCGCGGTCTCCAAGTACGCCGCCACCGTCCACGACACCACCGGTGCGGGCGGCATCCTGCGCGAGGCCGCGGCCGCCGCGCTCACCGCCCCCGGCGGCCCCGCCAGCGTCGAATGGCCCATCGACCTCCAGTACGCCCCGCAGGACGACACCGCGCCACCCGCCCCCGAGGCACCGCTGCCCACCGCCGAACCCGGTGAACTCGCCGCCGCGGCAGCCCTGTTGGCCACCGCGCGCCGCCCGCTGATCTGGGCCGGCGGCGGCGCCCGCACCGCCGGCGCCGAACTCGCCGCCCTGCTCCAGACCACCGGCGCCGGACTGCTCACCTCCAACTCCGGCCGCGGCATCGTCCCCGAGGACCACCCGCAGGTCATCGGGAACTTCGCCACCACCCCCCAGGCCCGCGCCCTGCTCGCCGACGCCGATGTACTCCTCACCGTCGGCACCCACTTCCGCTCCAACGAGACCGCCGACTACGGGCTCACCCTCCCCGAGGCGCATATCCAACTCGACGTCGACGCCGCCGCGTTGGGCCGCGTCTACCCGGCCCGGCACGCCCTGCACGCCGACGCTGGCCCCGCCCTCTCCGCGCTCGCCCGGCACGCCCGCCCCGCCGAGGACGACTGGACGGTCCGCGTGGTCGAGGCGCGCGGCCAGGTCCGCGCCGTGCTGCACGAGAACATCGGCCCGCAGGCCGCGGTCTGCGACGCCGTCCGCGCCGCCCTGCCACGCCGCGCGGCGATCGCCCGCGACGTCACCATCCCCTCGTCGAGCTGGGGCAACCGCCTGCTGGAGATGTACGACCCAAGGGACAACGTCTTCCCCCGAGGCGGCGGCATCGGGCAGGGCCTCGGTATGGGCATCGGCGCCGCCCTCGCCCGCCCCGGCGATCCCACCGTCGTCCTGGCCGGCGACGGCGGCCTCGCCGTCCACCTCGGCGAACTCCTCACCCTCGCCCAGGAACGCCCCCGCCTCACCCTGATCGTCTTCAACGACGGCGGCTACGGCGTCCTCCGCAACATGCAGGACCGCTACTGCGACCGCCGCTCCGGAGTCGACCTCGCCACCCCCGACTTCGCCCGGCTCGCCGAGGCCTGCGGTCTGCCGTACGCGCGGATCGGCGCCGAGTCCGAGGCGGCCGCGACCATCGCCGCGGCGGTGGCGAGCGACGGGCCCACCCTGGTGGAGGTCGACCTGGCGGCCCTCGGCCCGATGAAGACCCCGTTCACCCCGCCCGTCAAGATCCCCAGCGCGTGAGGAGGCACCACCATGAGCCCTGAGCGGGAAACCGAACTCGACCTCCTCGTCCACCGGATGAGCTGGGAGGCGGAGGGCGTCCTCTCCGTCGAACTCGTCCACCCGGACGGCAAACCGCTGCCCGCCTGGGAACCCGGCGCCCACCTCGACCTGCACCTCGGCGGGCTGATCCGGCAGTACTCGCTGTGCGGGGACCCGGCCGACACCGCCCGCTACCGCATCGGCGTACTCGACGAACCCGACTCCCGCGGCGGCTCCCGGCACGTCCACACCAAGCTCCGCCCCGGCCAGCGGGTGCACACCGTGGGCCCCCGCAACCACTTCGCGCTGGAGCCCGCCGCCCGCTATGTCTTCGTCGCGGGCGGGATCGGCATCACCCCGATCCTCGCCATGGCCCGCGAGGCCGACCGCCGCGGCGTCCCGTACACCCTGGTGCACGGCGGGCGCAGCCGGGCCTCGATGGCCTTCGGCGGCGAGCTGAACGCCCTGCGTGGCGGCCGGGTCACCTTCGTCCCGCAGGACGAGCACGGCCATATCGACCTGCCCGCCGCCCTCGCCGGACTCGACCAGGACACCCTGGTGTACTGCTGCGGACCCGAGCCGCTGCTCGCCGCGGTGGAGGAGGCGGTACCGGACGGGCGGCTGCGGCTGGAGCGGTTCGCCGCGCCCAAGAGCGAGACCACCGGCGACGACACCGCCTTCGCGGTGGAGTGCCGCGCCTCCGGTGTCACCGTCGAGGTCGGCGCCGGCACCTCCGTGCTGGACGCCGTGGAGGCCGCCGGGGTCGCCGTGGGCAGCTCCTGCCGCGAGGGCATCTGCGGCTCCTGCGAGACCCGGGTGGTGTCCGGCACCCCCGACCACCGTGACTTCCTGCTCAGCGAGGCCGAGCAGAACTCCGGCGCCACCATGATGATCTGCGTCTCCCGGTGCGCCTCCGACCGCCTGGTCCTGGACCTCTGAGACTGCTGACACCACGTCAGCCCCCACCCCGAGAAAGCCCCGTGAACTGGAGGAGCACCATGCCGCGCTACGTCGAGGTGCACCAGACCCGCACCCATGAACCCACCCCGTACGAGATCAAGCTCGCCGGTGTGCTGGAGGAGATCTACGCCGATGTCGGGCACCAACTGACCGACGTGGTACGGGGCTTGAACGAGCGCCATGTGTATCCGCCGGACGGTGGGCCCTGGACCGAGGAGTCCTTCACCGCCGAGATCAAGCGACTGGGAGCGTGACCCGATGACCGCCACCACCGCCCCCGCGACCCCTGGCAGCAAGGCCGAGGAGCTGTACGCCACGGGCCTGCGCAACCAGTGGTACCCCGTGTACCCCTCGCACTTCGTCGCGCCCGGCGAGATGAAGCGGGTGGTCCGCCTCGGCGACCCCTGGCTGCTCTTCCGCCGCCCCTCCGGCGAACTCCATATGATCGCCGACCGCTGCCCGCACCGCAGCGCCCCCCTCTCCCTCGGCCAGCACCTCGGCGACCGGATCGCCTGCCAGTACCACGGAGTGCAGGTCGACGGCGAAGGCACCGTCGTCAAGGTCCCCGGCCTGCCAGGCTGCAATCTGGAGGGCAAGCGCCTCGTCACCTCGCTCCCGCTGCGCGAGGCACACGGAGTGGTGTTCGCCTACTTCGGCGACGAGCAGCACCCCGAGCCCACCGAACTCGCCCTGCCCGACCGCCTGGAGGACGAGGACACCGCTTCCTTCCTCAACTACGCGGAGTGGGGCGCCCCTTGGCGCTTCTACATCGACAATGTGCTGGACCCGATGCACGGCGCCTTCCTGCACGGTCACTCCCACTCGATGGCCGGCGGCGCCAAGTCGGCCCGCTTCCGCATCCGGGAGACCGGCCGCGGTTTCTTCTTCGAGAAGACCGACCAGGTCGGGGTGAACTTCGACTGGGTCGAGTTCGCCCGCACCGGCGTCGACTGGGTCGACCTGGAGATCCCGTACCAGACGTTCGCGGGCCCCGGCGGCTCCTTCGGCATCGTCGGGATGGCCACCCCGATCACCGCGACCGAGTCGGCGATCTTCCACTGGCGCTGCCGCCAGGTGCGGGGCTGGGAGCGGGACTCCTGGCGCTTCCTCTACCGGACGACGCTGGAGGAGCGCCACCACGAGGTCCTGGAGCAGGACCGGGTGATGCTGGAGGGGATGCCGGCCGACGCCGACCAGCGGGAGAACCTCTACCAGCACGATCTGGGCGTCGTCCGCATCAGGCGCCTGTACCGGGCGGAAGCGGCCAGGCAGGCCGCCGAACTGGAGCAGGGGTGAGCGCGACCGGCGCCGGGCAGAGCCCGGCGCCGGTCCCGTCTGGGGACAACACGGTGATGCTCACCGTGATCCTCCGGCACGACCAGTCGAAGAACCTGCACGAGATCCAGAGCACCCTCGGCGACCGCGGCTGGTGGGAGCGCTTCCCGCCCGGCGACGCGGAGATCGTGTCCTGGGTGGTGGCGATGGGCATCGGCCAGATCGTCACCCTGCGCCTCCCCGCCGACCAGATCAGCCTGGTCAACGTCGAGTTGGAGCGAAGCGCCTGGGGCGTCTTCCACACCGACTTCCACCCCACCTACGACTTCGTACCGGTACGGGAGCGCCTCACCCGCGAGTGGCGTGCGGCCCAAGTGCCCACCGGCGGGCGGGGGTTGGCGCGGACGCTGAGCGCGCCGGAGGTGCCGGGCGCACCGCGGCCCGGTATGTTCAGCGCCGGCAAGGCCGTCGGCGACCGTTTCACGCTCTCCGGGATGCACGCGGGCGACGGCCACGGCGGCGTCCTCGGCGACGGCAGCACCTACGACCAGGCCCGCCAGGCCCTGACCCGCATCCGGGCCCTGGTGGAGGCGGCGGGCGGCGTCATGGACGACGTCCAGAACCTGCGGATCCACCTCACCGATATCGCCGACAAGGCCGAAGTGGGCCGCGCCAGGGCCGAGTTCTTCACCGGCGACTTCCCCTGCTCCACCCTGGTCGAGGTGTCCCGGCTGGTGGAGCCGGCCCTCACCGTGGAGATCGAGGCGGAGGGCGTCCTCGGCTCCGCCACCCGCCCCTGAGCCACATCGACAACGGGCCCCGGACGACTGCTCGTCCGGGGCCCGCTGCCCCAAGTGCCGTACCGCACTCAGGTGTTGAGCTCTTCCAGCGCCTTGCCCTTGGTCTCCACCGCGAAGAGGCACACCACGGCACCCACCGCGGCCACGATGCCCAACTGCAGGAAGACGGTACGCAGTCCGCCGCCCGCAGCGACGATGGCGCCGACCACGATCGGCCCCAGGGTGACCCCCAGCCGGTTCCACAGCCCGCCGAAGGCGGCCCCCTTGGCCCGGTTGCGGGTCGGGTACAGCTCCGGCGCGTACAGGTACAGGCCGGCGTTGACGGCGAAGAGGAAGAAGCCGGTGCAGGACGCGAAGACGGCGACCTGGGCGCCGGAGGTGGCGCCGAGCAGCGCCAGCACCAGCAGGGAGACGGCCGCCCCGCCGAGGCCGAGCGTCAGCGAGGGCCGCCGACCGATCCGGTCGATCAGCAGCGCCACCAGGAAGGTGCCGAGCAGACCGAAGGCGTTGGTCAGCATCGAGTACACCAGCGCGGTGGTGAGGTCCAGCCCGAACTCGCTGGTGTAGAGCTGCGGCAGCCAGGCGGTGATACCGAAGTTCACGTAGTAGGCGACGAACCACAGCGTCGAGAGCACGGTGGTGCGGCGCAGGTAGCGGCCGGTGAAGAGGTCGCGCATACGGCCCTTGCTGGTCTCCTGGACGACGGCGGGCCCGGGCTCGGGCAGCTCGCCCCCGGTGGCGGCGCGCACCTCCGCCTCGATCTGCTCGACGACCCGTTCCGCCTCCTCGTACCGGCCCTGGGAGAGCAGCCAGCGGGGGGACTCCGGAACGGTGCGGGGGAGGGTGACGGCGAGGAGGACCGGCAGTCCGCCGAGGATGAACATGGCCCGCCAGCCCAGGTTGGGCACCACCCACACGGCGACCAGGGAGGCCGCGGAGAGGCCCGCGGGGAAGATCATCTCGTAGAGGAGCACGAACCGGCCGCGCTTGTCGGCGCGGGCGATCTCGTTGACATAGGTGGCCGCGACCGGCACCACACCGCCGATGCCGAGGCCCTGGCAGAGCCGCAGCAGCGAGAACATCTCGATGTTCTGCGCCAGCGCCACACCGAGCGAGCCGAGCGTGGTCACGGCGACCCCGAGGGCCACCGTACGGACCCGGCCGATGCGGTCGCCGAGCCAGCCCGCGGCCAGCGCGCCGAGCAACATGCCGAGGGAGGCGGCGGTGATGGCGAAGGTGGCCTGGCCGGTGTCGAGGTGCCAGGTCTTGGTGAGGACCGGCAGCGCCGAGGCGGCGAGCAACTGGTCGAAGGCCTCCAGGAACGTCACCGCGCCGATGAGCACCCTGACCTTCACATGCCAGCGGGAGTGCGGGAGCCGTTCAAGTCGGGCGGCTATGGTGCCCGTGGCCGCTCGCGTGGCCGGTGTCGTCATGTGGTCTTCCTTCCGCAGGCCGGATGCGGAGGACACTAGAAGGCATTACCTAAGCGGTCAATAACTTGCAGTTAAGTTAATTCGTGGACATGTACGGCCCCGGAACGCGCCCCGTTGATGCTTCAGCGAGGTCTCTTCGTTCGCCGGAATACTTTTGTGCTTAGGTAATTGGGGCTACTCTGGCCACGCTGCCGCACTCCGCGCACCGCCCCCGCACACCGTGCCCGGCGGCCCCCGGAGCTGTTCATCCCCCAACGGGCAGCCGTGCGCCCCCCGCTCCTGGAGAGGAACATCCATGACCAAGCTGACCGTCGGAATCGCGGGCGCGGGTGTGGGAGGCCTCAGCGCCGCCCTCGCCCTGCGCACCCTCGGCCACCACCCGGTCGTCTTCGAACAGGCCGCCCAGTTCGGCCGGGTCGGCGCGGACATCAACCTCACGCCCAACGCGGTACGCGCCCTCGACGGCCTCGGCGTCGGAGAAGCGGTCCGCCGCACCGCCGCCCGCCCCACCCAGCGCATCAGCCGGATGTGGGACACCGGCGAGGTCACCTCCCGCCTCCCCATGGGCGACACCGCCGAACAGCGTTACGGCTCACCCCAGTTGACGATCCACCGCGCCGACCTCACCGAGGCCCTGGGCGCCGCACTGCCACCCGGGACCGTCCGCCACGGCCACCGGCTGACCGGCGTGGACACCACCGGCGACCGCCTCCGCCTGAGCTTCGCGGACGGCGACCCTGCCGAGGCCGATGTGCTGATCGGCGCCGACGGCATCCACTCCGCGGTGCGCACCGCCCTCTTCGGCCCCGAGCAGCCCGAGTTCACCGGCGTCGTCGCCTACCGTGCCGTGGTCCCCGCCGACCGGCTCGACGTTCCGCACCTGGACGCGTTCACCAAGTGGTGGGGCCCCGATCCGCAGACGCAGCTCGTCACCTTCCCGCTCAACCGGGGCCGGGACGTCTTCGTCTTCGCCACCCGCCCCCAGGACGCCTGGCGCGAGGAGTCCTGGACCACGCCCGGCGCGGTCGCCGAACTCCGCGAGGCCTACGCGGCGTTCCACCCGGAGGCCCGCGCCCTGCTCGCCGGCTGCGACAGCGTCCTCAAGTCCGCGCTCTACGTACGGGATCCGCTGCCCACCTGGACCGCCGGGCGGGTCACCCTGCTCGGCGACGCCTGCCACCCGATGATGCCGTTCATGGCGCAGGGCGCGGGCCAGGCCATCGAGGACGCCGTGGTACTGGCCCGGTGCCTCGCCGAGGAGAGCCGCACCCCCGAGGAGTCGCTGCTCGCCTACCAGGCGGCCCGGCTGCCCCGCACCAGCAGGGTCCAACTCGGCTCCCGCGCCAACGACTGGCTCAAGAGCGGCGGCGACGCCGACTGGCTCTACGGCTACGACGCCTGGTCCGAACCGACCGACGGACGCGCTCCGGTGCCCGCCTGACCGTTCCCCTCCGTACCGCGGGCGCGGTGGTCACCCCGCGGTGTGCAGGTTCTCGCCCGACTGCACGCGGCCAGCGGGCCCCGCGGCGCGCGGCGTCGGACCATCGACCGAGTGCCGCCTGCCGACCCCGTCGCGGGCGGCCCGCCGCAGCGTCGGCGAGCCGCCCGCATCGGCGGTCGGCGGCCGCACACCGCAACCACCGCAGTCCGCACAGCAGGAGAGGTGACGTGATGTCCGACCGGCTCACCGTGAGCGTCCTGGGCACCGGGATCATGGGCGCGGCCATGGCGCGCAACATCGCCCGCGCCGGGCACACCCTCCGCGTCTGGAACCGCACCCGGGCCAAGGCCGAACCGCTGGCCGCCGAAGGAGCCCAGGTCGCGGACACCCCCGCGGAGGCGGTCGAGGGCGCGGACGTGGTGCTCACCGTGCTCCACGACGGGCCGGCCGTCCTGAGCGTGATGCGCGAGGCGGCACCGGCACTCCGGCCCGGCGCCGCCTGGCTCCAATCCACCACCGCGGGCCTCGACGCCCTCGACGAGCTGGCGCGGTTCGCCCGCGAGCACTCCCTGGCCTTCTTCGACGCCCCGGTCCTCGGCACCCGGGAACCCGCCGAGGCCGGACAGCTCATGGTGCTCGCCGCGGGCCCGGTCGACCGCCGGGAGTCGGTGGCGCCCGTACTGGACGCCGTCGGCGCCCGCACCGTGTGGACCGGGACGGACGGTGCCGAGGGCAGCGCCTCCCGGCTGAAGCTGGTGGCCAACAGCTGGGTACTCGCCGCCACCAACGCCGTGGGCGAGTCCCTGGCCCTCGCCAAGGGACTCGGTGTCGACCCGCAGGGCTTCCTGGACGCGATCGCGGGCGGGGCCCTCGACATGGGCTATCTGCACGCCAAGTCCCGGCTGGTGCTGGAGGACCGGCTCTCCCCGCCGAGCTTCGCCGTCGCCACCGCGGAGAAGGACGCCCGGCTGATCATCGCCGCGGGCCGACGGCACGGCATCCGCCTTGACGGCGCCGAGGCGGGCGCCGAACGCCTCCGCCGCGCCGCCGCCCAGGGCCACGCCGAGGAGGACATGGCCGCCGCCTACTACGCCAGCTTCGCGCCACCCGCGGACACCCGTCAGACGGCCTCTCAGCACTGAGTGACAAGCCGTACGGACCGGGCACCCGTCGCACCATGCCGCCCGACCACAGCCGAGCCCCCGTACTGGAAGCCCTCGCCGCCTACCGGGCCTCCGGGCAGACGCCGTTCACACCTCCGGGACACAAGCAGGCCCGCGGCGCCGACCCCGAGGTCCGCGCCCTACTCGGGGACGCCGTCTTCCTCGGGGACGTCCTCGCCACCGGCGGGCTCGACGACCGGCACGGGCGGGGGCGGGTCCTGGAACGGGCCGAGGAACTGATGGCCGACGCCGTGCACGCCGAGCACACCTTCTTCTCCACCTGCGGCAGCTCACTCTCGGTCAAGGCCGCCATGCTCTCCGCCGCGGGTCCCGGCGACGAACTCCTCGTCGGCCGCGACGCGCACAAGTCCGTCGTCTCCGGCCTCATCCTCTCCGGGGTGCGCCCGGTGTGGGTCGACCCCCGGTGGGACGACGAACGGCACCTCGCCCACCCGCCCTCCGCCGAGGCCTACGCCGCCGCCTTCGACCGGCACCCCGGCGCACACGGCGCCCTGGTCACCAGCCCCACCCCGTACGGGGTCTGCGCCGACGTCCGGGCCATCGCCGACGTCTGCCACGAGCGCTCCCGACCGCTGATCGTCGACGAGGCGTGGGGCGCCCATCTGCCGTTCCACCCGGAGTTGCCGACCTGGGCCATGGACGCGGGCGCCGATGTCTGCGTCACCAGCATCCACAAGATGGGCAGCGGCCTCGAACAGGGCTCCGTCTTCCACCTCCAGGGCCCGCACATCGGCCCCGGCCGCCTCGCCTCCCGCGCCGACCTGCTCGGCACCACCAGCCCCTCCGTCCTCCTCTACGCGGGCATGGACGGCTGGCGCCGGCAGATGGTGCTGCACGGGCACCGCCTCCTCGGCCGCGCCCTCGACCTGGCCGCCGGGGTGCGCACCGCGATCGAGGAGATCGACGGGCTGCACGTCAACGACCGGGCGGACTTCTGCGGGCGGGGGAGCGGCGCGCAGTTCGACCCGCTGCCGGTCGTCATCGACGTCTCCGGCCTCGGGACCACCGGCTACCGCGCCGCGGACTGGTTGCGCACGGAGCACGCCGTCGACACCCACATCAGCGATCACCGGCGGATCAGCACCCAGCGCACGCCGTCGACACCCACATCAGCGATCACCGGCGGATCAGCACCCAGCTCACCCACGCCGACGACGAGCGGACCACCGGCACCCTGCTCGGCGCCCTGCGCGCACTGTCCCGGGCGGCCGGCTCCCTGCGCCCCGCGCCCCGGGTGCGGGTGCCGTCCGGGGCGGAGCTCAGGATGGAGCAGTGCCGGACTCCGCGGGACGCCTTCTTCGGGCCGGTGCGGGACGTGCCGGCCGAGGAGGCGGTGGGCAGGATCGCCGCCGAGATGATCACGCCGTACCCGCCGGGCATCCCCGTGGTCCTGCCCGGGGAACGGCTCACCGCCGTCGTCCTCGACTACCTCCGCAGCGGCGCCGCCGCCGGGATGAACCTGCCGGACGCGCAGGATCCGGAGCTGCGCACCGTCCGGGTCGCGGACGCCTGAGTCAGGACGCGCTCAGCAGCGGGCGCAGCCGGGTCGCGGCGAGCCGGTCGGCCAGCGCCTCCGGGCGGCGGCGCACCACGTGCATCGCGGCCCAGGCCACCAGCGCGCCGACGACCACGCCCGCCGCGACATCATGGGGATAGTGCGCCCCGACCCAGACCCGGGAGGCGGCCATCGCGGCGGCCGCGAACAGGGCGACCACCCCGAGCCGCCGGGAGACCAGCAGCAGCGCGACCGCGGCCGCGGCGGCGATGGTCGCGTGGTTGCTGGGGAAGGACCAGTCACCGGCGGCCGGGCAGGACTCCAGGGTCGACACCGGGAGGCTCTGGCAGGGCCGGTCCTCCCGCACCAGCGACTTCAGCACCATGTCCACCGCATAGGCCCCGACCACCACCAGCGGCACCGCCAGCGCCGTCAGCGCCAGCCCCGCACTCACCCGCCGCGCCCGCCACCACACGACCAGCATCAGCACCGCGAACACCGCCAGCCCGTACGTGGACCAGAGCGAGACCACCGCGTCCAGCCAGCCGGGGGAGCGGCGGGCCAGTTCCACCACGTCGGTGTAGACGGAGCCATCGATCCCGGAGCCGTCCATGGCGAGCCGGACACCCGGTGCCGGCGGCAGCGGTGCATGAGGGAACATGGATGGGCCTTTCGGTACGGACCGGGGAGGGCGCGGCTGAGCCCGCGAAAGTATACGTCTACAGAGCTGTAGACCGACTATGGCACTGTAGACGAAGAGCGGACGAAGATGGTTCCCATGGAGGACGGTTCCCATGAGTGACGCGAAGGACGAACGCCGCCCCGCCGGCGAGCTGGAGGCCGCCGTGATGGCCGCGCTCTGGTCCGCGGGCACCCCGCTCACACCCGGCCAGGTGCAGTCCCACCTGGACGCCGGCCTGGCCCGCACCACGGTCACCACCATCCTGACCCGCCTGCACGGCAAGGGCGCCGTCGAGCGCCGCCGCCAGGGCCGGGGCTACGCCTACCTCCCCGTACGAGAGGTCCAGGACGCCCAGGGCCTCACCGCCCGCCGGATGCACAGTGAACTCGACCGCGAGACGGACCGGGAGACGGTGCTCGCCCGCTTCGTCGCCCAACTCAGCCCGGACGACGAGCAGTTGCTGCGCCATCTGCTGGAGGCTCCGGAGCAGTGACCGCCCTGCTGCTGCCGTTGCTGGCACCCCTGCTGCTGCCCTGCGCCCTGCCGTTGCTGGCCCGCGGTGCCCTGCGGCGCCTCAGCCCGGTCGCCGCGCTGTGGGCGCTCACCGCCACCGCGCTGGTGCTCGGCGCCGCCGCGGTCGCCGCACTCGGCGGGCTGCTGCTCACCGGCCTGCTGAAGCTCCCGCCCCTGGCCGCTCTCGGACACTTCGTGCATCCGCTGCGCACCCCGTCCGACCTCCTGGTGCTGCCCGCGGCCGGGCTCGCCGCCGGGGCGCTCGCGGTGAGCACCTGGACCCTGGCGCGATCCGGGCGGCTACAGATCCGGGCGCTGCGCACCGCCCGCAGAGCGGTGGCCGCCCGCCCCGCCGCCGGCGACCTCTGCGTGCTGGAGTCCCCGCACCCCGACGCCTACGCGCTGCCCGGCAGGCCGCACCGGATCGTGGTCACCACCGCCATGCTGCGCAGCCTCGGCGCCGACGAGCGGGAGGTCCTCTTCGCGCATGAGCGTGCGCACAACCGCGGCGGGCACCACTTCTTTCTGGCCGCCGCCGAGTTGGCCGCGCACTGCCATCC